>JAADYW010000101.1 GCA_010092845.1 Chloroflexota bacterium | reverse complement strand
CTCAAATCATGACCGACTATGATTCTGATGTCTACTCTGAATGGGAAGACGAAGACGCCGTGGAGGCTTTTTGTGTCAGTTGCCGGGAAAAGGTTGAGATGGAAAACCCCACACCGGTCTGGACCAGCCAGGGGCGCCCCGGCACACGCGGGATCTGCCCAATTTGCGGCTCAACGGTTTACCGCATGGGCATGACCGCAGCCCACGAACAGCTCAAACGCCCTGAAGCGATTCAGGTTGTTGACCAGAAAGGCATTAAACGCAATTCGCATGCCGCACGCATCAAGGTCGAGGCAGCCACCTATATCGTCGCTGCTGCTACCGAGGCCGATTTCGCCGAAAAACTGGCCGATGACCTCAACCTGGTGGGCATCTCAACCTGGGTTGATAATGGCGAAAAAACTGACGATGTCAACTGGGCGGGCGGCGTTCATCCGGCGCTGGATCAATGCAAGAAGATGGTCGTGGTATTGTCTGATTTTGCCCTCAGGACCCCCAGCGTTGAGGCCGCATGGCAGCATTTTCGCGCTCAGCGTAAGCCGGTAATCGTGGCTATGATCGAAGATATCGCGCCGCCTGACGAATTACGCCGCAGTCCGCGTTTCGCCATGTACAATGACTATAAACGAGCCTTTCGCCAGCTCGTTCAGGAACTATCGGGGTAAATCCCCCAGGAGGAAACGATGATACGACGGGCTCTCTACTTCACAGCAGGGATCGCGGCCGGGGTTGCTGTTGGGGCCGCTGTGTCCCTATTGTTGACCCCTGCGTCAGGTGAAGATCTGCGCAAGGGAACACGCCAGCGCTTCCGCCATATTCTCGACGAAAGCGCCCGTGCTGCGGCTGAGCGTCGTGCTGAGCTGGAGGCCGAGCTAGCGACGATGACCGGCACCCCGGAGGTTAAGAATGGTGACACCGCTCAGTCCAACGGGGACAACAGCAAGTTATAGCCGGCTTCGGTCTGGGTAAATGGGGCCATCGCACCCAGCACGATGATTGCCCCCTCGCTGCCAACCGTGATCTCGGCAGATGCTCCGCCATCCTGAACATCGATTTTCTGCACCAGGGGTGTCTTGCCGCGATTCACAACAGCCAGTGCCCAGTTCTGCTGGACCATCTGAGGCGTCCGCAAGAAGCCATCCACCTCCCAGCCGGTTGCGCCTTCCTCAACTGAATCGGACCAGCCGATCTCAGGGATCCGCATATCATCCAGGACGAAACCCGGACCTGTCACCGCATTATTGGTCACATATTCAATGCGGATTTGGATGACCTGGCCGGCATAATCCGACAGATCCACCGAATCATTACGCCAGGTATTGATCAGCCCGGAGTAGTGCGGGCCAGGTGCCTCACTGTATTGATCGAAGCGCAACATCGTGTCGCTCTCCAGAAACCGCCAGTGGCGGCCATCCGTCGAGACGAGCAGATGCAAGTACCCCGGGAAATGACCTGTTTCACCGTACAACCAGTAATGAAAACGCGCCTGATCGACATCGCTGAGATCGACTGTTCGCGTCATCGATGTGACCGAGGAGGAGGCGTTGTTTGACCACCAGACCCACTCCGCGGAATGTGGCGCCAAAGGCGTAAGCGATGTTAGCTCATTACCCGCAAAGGATAGCTGATAGGTTCCTGACTCAGTGATTTCAAAATAGCGCACGCCATACTGTTTGAGGAAGCCTTTGGCCTGCATGCGGCTGTCGTCAAGTAGCAGGCGCTCAGTGTAGACGGACTCCGGGAGATCAAACGTCTGGTAGTAGTAGCGCCCATCAGCGACATAGGGGTCATCGACGATATTGGCAATCCACCAGTCTGTCATCAATTCGTCAATGCCGATCCCCTGCTCTGTCACGTTCAGGACAGCATGAATACTGGCCAGACCATCCAGTGGGTGGCGCGCCAGGGTTCGGATGAAACCCACACCAAACCGTTCATAGAGATACATCGCCATCAAATAGCCAGCGCCGTAATAGGCTCCCTGTTGGTAACCGTCATAGGTCCACGAATTCAAATACAAATCTGGTTGGCTGAGATATGATTGGATATTGGAATTATTGATGGGATCATCCCGAAAGCCAGCCAAATGCTCAGCGAGCTGGCTAAACCCTTCATTCAGCCAACGATACTCGTTGCCATCGACCTCGAACTGGATCATATGCTGGAATTCATGGGTCAGGGTTGAGAAATAGCGGTCGCTTCCGACTGGGCCATAATCCAGCATCAGGTAGATGGCATCCCGTTCGTTACTCTCGTCACAGATATACCGCGCACACTGGTCATCCGGGCTGAAATACCCGGCTAGCCCAGGCCAGGGCGACTCCAGATGCACGATATGGATGAGGCGATCTCCGTCAATTCCGGGGGTCGGATTCTCCCCGTAAAGGTAGCGATTGAGCTGCCAGATTTCGCTATCGAAACGGGCGGCTGTTGTTTCCAACACATCAGGATCGACATGGGTACCGACCTCAAACCAGAAATAGGCGTGCTGGCTGCGATGGTGCAGTTCGAATTCGTAGTCATCCAGATCCGACGAGATATTGAAGGTCGTCCGGTCACCGACCTCGAAAGGCTCCTGATTGAAAGGCCCCAGAGCTTTCTCGGCGGTTTCCCAGCCCCACCGGACCTGGGCATCGCCTTCATGGCGGAGCGGCGTTGTTATCGGCGCATCATCCCAGGTGAGGTAATCCTCGGGTGTGACTGGTGGCTGGGCTTGCACAAGGAAACCAGGGACAGCGACTGCCCCCATAATAGCAATCAGGACAACCAGTCTCGTCGCATGCCAGAACTGCTTGGTTGTCATGTCGGTCCTACTTTCAGAGAACTAAGGCAGTGCCTCGATTTGTAGGTCGAATCGCGCTGGCTGGACCGTCGCCGGTGCGAAGCCAGATACCACGACGACGATCTGATCCACCTCGTCATCTAGCGGTAGGTTCCACTTTGCCGACGTCCTGTCGTCGGCCAGGTGCAGACGCTGAACGTCAATCGTCCCGTCAGTGTTATAGATAATGACATGCAGCCCAAAACGCTGCGCCAGGACGTTATCCACCAGGACCCAACCCTCAGCTTGCCAGGAGGCATCAGGCTGCTCGAAATCGGCGAAATAGCCGATCTCGGGAATCGACACATCGTCGATCAGCATACCGCCACCCAGCGTCGCGTCGTCAGTGATGTACTCGAAGCGGACCAGCACCGTTTGCCCGGCATAGGTCGATAGATCAACCGTCTCGTGCACCCATTCTCCCGACGCGCCAGTATAGCCGGACCCATAGGCTGTTCCATGCGGATTACGGGTTGTCGTGCGGTCAGTGGGCAAGATGTCCCAGGTTGCGCCGCTATCCGTGCTCACCATCACATAAGCGTAGTCCCAGCCATCCTCAATATCGTACCAGGTGCGATAGGACAGCGTAGCCGCATCCACCCCACTGAGATCAAATTCACGCGTCAGGCGTGTATCACTGGAGTTGACGCGGTTGGACCAGTAAGCATACTGGCCACTGTAGGCCGACATCGGGAGAAGATCCACGGTATCACTACCGTCAAAGCGGAGCTGGATTTCCGGGGCCAGGGCGGTCCTGTCAAGGATATAGTAGCGCGTCCCCCACTGGCTAACCATCGCCTCGCTAAGGGACACCGGTGACTGGCTGAAGCGCTGGGTGGGAGTAGCCGTGCCGATCCGTTGGAGGTCGGGGCTCTGGTAGCCGTACCGGCCATCCAATACCTGAGAGTTATTGAGATAGTTGGCAATCGACCACTCGCTGAATAACCCTTCAGCGGTCATTGGCTCGCCGGAAATCGGATCGACGATGCCGCGTGAATCCAGAACCTGCTGGATACTCTCCATACCATTGGTCGCGTTGGCGACCAGATCCTGGATCGTTTCCACCCCATATCGTTCCAGAAGATAGGCCATGAACATGAATGAAGCGCCATAGTGGGGACCAGTATTGCCGCTAGGCCAGTCGTTGAGTTGCAGATTGGGATTGGCCAGAAAACGCGTACTGAAGCCACTGACCCCAAACCCGGCCACGTAGGCTGAGAGCTCCGCCGCGCCTTCATCAAGCCAGTTTTCCTCGTTGGCGTCTACAGCCCAGTGAATCATGTGCTGGAATTCGTGCGCCAGCACGGACAAATATGGCTCCACGCCATAGTTCAGCATGTTGATCGAGATGAAGAACATCTCGCGTGCGTTGGAGGTCGCGATGGCCTCGCGCGGGTACTGACTCACGCTATAGAAGTACCCGGCCACATTCTGGCCAAGATCAACGCTATGCAGGATATGCAAGCGCGGGTCACCATCCACGCCAGGTGAGGCCTCGCTACCGAATACATCGCGCACAGGCTGGTAGATCTCAGTAGCAAAGCGGTCGGCAGCAGTCCGCAGATCGGCCTCATTGACAGAATACCCGTTCTGTACCCACATGTAGACCACATCATTCATATAGACTAGTGTCGCTTCAATTTCCATGACCTGATCGTCATTGTGCACCCAGAAAGTATCAACGTCACCGTTCTGATAGCTACGCACCGGAGACGTGGGGGGTTCAGGCAATTCGCCCGCGCCCTGCAGCCGTTGAGCCAGATCGGCCAGGTCACGAGGGGGGACACGCGCTGCCATCAGGGCGTCCTCGGTCGATGGGTGAGCTGACGGTTCCTGAGCATGTGATTTGCTGTTGACCGCCAGATCAGACGCCAGAATGGCCGAGCTCATGGCCAACACACCGATCAGGGCAATGACGAGCAGACTCGAGAGTTTGAAGGCGTTACGCAGTGTTGAAGAGTTCATCATGCAGCCTGTTGAGAGATTATGTGGACAGAAGCCAGACGTGTTTTCCCAATAATAGCGGTCAGGGGCGCCGTAGACAATTCACATTAGAGTACTATTAACCTATGTCCCCTGAACGTTGCGACAGGGAAAAACTATCAGGGTGCGATGTGTGTTGGGTGAGGCCAGGTTTAGGAATGCGACAATAACCACAATCGCGTCAGCGGGTGGTGCTGTGCTGACGCGATTGTCTCGCTAAACTTCGGTTGTTGTGAAGCACCTCGAATGTCGAGGTCTATACCTGTCTCACGTGACAGGGAACAAGGGGTATTCTATTGAATGCGTTTCCAGCACTAACCTCAACCCCTTTCTTGTACCGAATGTTAACTCTATTTTACGCTATTTCCGCGACTAGAGTCAAACTTTTTACACGTTTGGGGAAAGATCACCATCACCTGCCGCAGCCGCTGGCTTCCGCCTTGGCTAGGGCCTCGCGTTTGTAGCTCTCGCTATAATTGCTCTTGCGTCCCATTTGCTCCCCTGATGTCATCTCATTGTACATTCTCTCGGAGCAACTGTTACTCTATTTTAGTGGGGGTGGACCAGCGACCGGGTTGCTCTCCACGCACGATAAATTCCGTGGCAATGAAGCGCACACCAAAGATTTCGCCCAGATTTTGCTCGATCAAATCTTGGAGCTGCTTTTCGAGGTCAAACCCGCTGGCGCGATAGCGCTTGGTATGATTGTTCTGGTCAATTTGGAACAGCGGCATGAGGATCAACAGTAATTGTGAGAATAAGTTTGGACCTGAGGAGACTCGAACTCCTGACCTCTACAGTGCGATTGTAGCGCTCTCCCAACTGAGCTACAGGCCCGGGGACTATGCAGCATTATAGTCGGCCAGATGAGGGGTGTCAACCTGTTTCATCCACGACGCACAGCCAGCACAGGATGACATCTTTACCATAGCGTTTTCAACGCTGCGGTGTTAGGATTCGCCACCATCTACCGACAACGCGAGGTCAGTCACGATGTTGCAATGGGTCAAATTCTGGTTCCTGGGCTTGATCTGGGGATCATCATTCATGCTCATCAAAGTCTCCGTCGAAGATCTGGGCCCCTTTGTGCTGGTATCAATTCGGCTCAGTTTGGCCGCTGCGCTGTTTTTCATGTTTCTGCACCTGACCGGCCGCCGGCTGCCAACCGATCCCAAGCTCTTGTTGCCGTTGACGTTTGTCGGGGTCTTCAACACCGCCGTGCCTTTTGTCCTGATATCCACCGGCGAGACCATGATCGACAGCAGCGTGGCCACGGTTTTTAACGCCACCGTCCCCCTGTTCAATTTGGTGATCGCGCACTTTGTGCTGGCCGATGAACGGCTGAATACGGCCAAGATCGTGGGGCTGATCGTCGGCTTCATGGGGGTCGTGTTGCTCGTGTCACGAGGGCTCAGCACCACCGATAATCCAGTTCTGGGCCAGATCCTGGTGATGTTGGGCGCTCTGTGCTACGCCGTCTCCCTGGTTGTCATCCGCTCCCGCTTGCGCAGCGTTGATCGCTACACCATCGCTGGCTGGAGCCTTGTCATCGGGGCAATCGCGATTGTGAGTGCCACTCTGCTTGTCGCACGTCCATTCCCGCCGGTCGAGGATGTTAGCCGCAATGCAATCCTGGCCGCAATTACCCTCGCCGTGGTCAATACGGCAGGGGCCTACTTCCTGTTCTACGAACTCCTCGAAAATTGGGGGGTACGGGCCTCGCTGATCACTTACGCCTTACCACCTATCGGCGTCACGCTGGGGGTATTGGTCCTCGACGAACCGCTGACCTGGCAGTTGGTCGCTGGGGGAGTATTGATCATGGCGGGGATTATCACCACCAAAGCCGATACGCCCCGGTACATCACTAACCTATTACCCATCCACCTGCGGCCACGACCGCGCATACGCTAAGCTATGTAACCACCCCTGTGTTATAATAGGGCGTACTCAGGTCAAGTTTGGTACATCGTGAACAAGCAGGCTGATCAATCTGTTGGGGTGATCCGTGTACCGGGCTAAGGCAGTATAATATTCTTCAAGCGCGTCTTGCAGAAACCTGGCGATAGAGTAGTTATGGATGAGAATCCAGTTGCCCTGGCAAAAGTGATCTGGACCGATCCCGAGACGGGTAAGCCAGTAGAACATGTTCTGGTAGAGGGAGACTCAGTATCGATTGGGCGGAGTCCTGATAACGAAATCTACATCCCCGAGCGGACGGTATCACGGCATCATGCGTCTATTTCCTACCGGAGCGGGGTATTTGTCGTCTCGGATACGGGCAGCGCCAATGGTATCTGGGTGAACGATGATAAGAAAGAAGAGCCTTATCCCCTAATTGACGGTGATATCATCCGGCTCTATATGCCCGAGATTGAGTTCAGAGCCATATTGCCCGATGAAGCCCCACCTCTTGAAACTGAGGGCGCGGCCGATACGGCGGCAGCGGACGGTCATCGTGCGAAGACACGGATCAGGATGATATCTGGCTCGCTAACGGGCACTGAGATCGCGATCAGCAAAGACTCGATGACGTTTGGCCGGGCGGTTAGCAATGCATCGTGGGAAATTACGCTGCCAGATCATGCTGTATCGCGGCCACACGCCAGACTGTTTTTCCGTGGTGGTTCATGGTATCTGGAAGACCTCGGCAGTTCCAATGGTACAATGATTGAAGGCGAGTTCATCACGCAGCCCGTGTTGCTCCGTGACGGCATGACGATCACGATGGGCGAGACCTCCTTCATTTTCCATGTAGATAGCTAGGCATCGTGGCTCAGCAACACCTGGTTGAAGGTTATCATTTTCTCTACTTCGCCCCGAATTTGAGCGCGGCATGGTTCTTCCAGGCCTCACGCCGCTACTGGGAGCACTATCGCCCAATTGTGCTATATAACCTCGAGATCGTTGAGTATGTACCCACCACGGACCGGTTGACCATCACTTCGGTGGCGCGCTCAGACACAGCCACTCTGGTCAAAGAAGACATCACGCAGCGCTTTCCGAATGCATTTCATGATGCCCTGGTTTATGATTACCTCGAAGACCTGGCGCTGACATTAGATGTCCGCGTCGAACTCGGCCAGCCTCTCGGTGTCCCAATTGAATGATAGTGTAGCAGGCGAAACGCAATGAACCTCGATGAATATGAATGGTCACGCAACCCCCGTGGCATGCATAGCGTTATCAACTATCTGAATATGGACATCATGCGCCAGGACCAGATGGGCTGGGCCAAAATCGTGGCCCTCGCGGATGGCGAGAAATCCCGGGCACAGGACGCCATGAATCTGGGGATCACCCCAATCGTGCGTATTTATCGCGAGAGGCCCGGAAATGCGCCGGTCGACGCCGAAGCACTGCGGTATTTTGAGACCTACCGCAAAGAGGGGGTACGCTGGTTCGAATACTACAACGAGCCGAACCTGGAAGTTGAATGGCCCGTAGGCGCCGACTTCGATCCCAAGAAGGACCATGTGTTGTTTCCGTTCATGGACAACTGGCTTAACTGGGCCGAGTTCATCGTAAGCATTGACGGGTATCCTGGCTTTCCGGCATTGGCGGACGCGAACAATGGTGAACGTGAAGACACCATCACCTGGATTACCCGGATGCTCGACTATCTGCATGCTGTCCACTTTGATCGGTTTCGCGCAGTCCTGGATGGTGGCTGCTATATTGCAACCCATCCCTATGTGTTCAACCATTTCTACCAAGAGCAGGTCGGGGGTGGTCCCCGCAGTGCCCGCCCTCCAGAATACCAGAATCTTACCGAAGGCGGCTGGCATTTTGAATACCCCTATGACCCTATCTGCCAGGACGATGACCCGGGGCGTACTGTCTGGGGCGGGACCCAACTAGCGCCACATGGCGACACCGTCAGCCTCCTAGGTTCAGGCCTCGCGATCATGGAACGCTTGCAGACGCTGTTTGATGTGGGTGCAATCCCAGTCGTCGGCACCGAAGGCGGCATCCCTGTCCCCGCTGGTCCGCGCGACCGCCCGCAGGCTGACAACCGCTATCCGCCCTATACCTGGGAAAGCCACGCCAAGGCGACAATTGCCATGTTCGAGTGGATCACCACAACCGCACCCCCATGGTTCTTTGGTGTCGCATTATGGAAATTCGACCTGTACTACCAGGGCCAGCATGGTCCTATGCAGGTAGCGGATTTCTTCGACCGGCATCCTGCGTTATACAAGCAGGTCCCGCCGATCCCAGCGTTAATGCCGCCAAACCCGCCCGAAGTTGTCCCCGAAGAAGTACCAGGGCCTGGGCCGGTGCATGGTGAAGCCGATTTCCATTTCGTTTTTCTCACGCCAGGCCTGGAAACAGACTGGTTCTTTGAGATTGCCGCACCATATTGGGATGCCTTCAGACCAACCCTCATGCCCGATCTCGAATATATTGACCTGCTGCCGGGCGACAAGTCATTAGTGGTGACCGCGATAACCTTGCCTGGTATGGTAGACTGGCTTAACGCCAGTATCCTGCACCGCTGGCCAAATGTCTGGCTAGATATTGTCGTTGTGGATTCAGAGGATACGCTGGCACAGCAATTGAATTCACGCGTTGCCGTAGGGAGACGTTTCGGATGACCGCTACTGACAAAGGCAATCTGGAAGTTGTCATCGGTGAAATCTTACGTGACCAGCAACTCACACTGACTTGCGCTGAGAGCTGTACCGGCGGCCTATTGATGCACCGATTTACTGAAGTTCCGGGCAGCTCTTCCTATTTCCTGGGCGGCGTTGTTGCCTATAATAACGGCGTCAAGCATGCGCTACTGGGGGTTCAAGAGGATGTCCTGGTGGAGTTCGGTGCCGTCAGTGAACAGACCGCTATCGCAATGGCTCGGGGTGTCCGTGCGCTGCTGGGCGCCCACCTGGCACTCTCGATTACGGGTGTGGCGGGGCCTGGCGGCGGCACCGCCGAGAAACCCGTTGGCCTGACCTACATCGGGCTGGATTTCCGCGGCAGGGTGATGGTCCAACGGCATGTCTGGCAAGGCGATCGCTCGGCAAATAAACACGTGAGCGCTGAAGCCGCGCTCCAGATGCTTTACGATCAGTTACAAGCAGGATAGAAACCTATGTTTGAGGTATGCGAAGTTACTGTCAACGGCCATATCGAAGGTTCGCCAAAGCCCGGCTGGGTGACATGGGCGGGGGAGCAGCTCGCCGTCATCGACCATGGCCGCCGCTGGCAAACGGACAACGGCCAGCATATCCTGGTGCGCTTGGCCAACGGTTCTGCACTTGAACTGTGGTTTGATGGCACAATTTGGCGCGGTCGTTCGAAACCCGGTACACCCTCAAACTTCGTTTAGTGTTATAATCACAAGCGCTAAAATTTCTTAAGCTATCTTACTTTGGGACACATATATGGCCACAGAACCTAAAACGGCCACAACCTCATCATTGCCACAACCAGTTCCGTTCAGAACGCTCTTCCAGCGACTACAGGCGATCTTCCAGACGCTTCTCATCCCCGTTCTATCGATCATCACAGCATTGCTTCTTGGCGCCGGCCTAATTCTACTGGCAGGCCGTGATCCTGTCGCAGCCTATGAAGCCTTGATAGAAGGCGCGCTGCTGGAACCACGCGGTCTGGTGCAATCGCTACTGAAGACAACCCCCCTGATCCTGGCGGGGTTAGCCGTTGGCTTTGCCTTCAAGGGGGGCCTGTTTAATATTGGCGCGCAAGGCCAACTAATTATGGGTTCGGTCGCTGCCGCATGGGTTGGATACTATGTCACTGGCCTGCCAACCTGGGCACACATCACGCTCGGCTTTGCCGCCGGCGCGCTGGCTGGCGCGATCTGGGCTGGGATTCCGGGGGCGTTGAAGGCCTACTCCGGCGCGCATGAGGTTATCACCACGATCATGTTCAACTTCATCGCCAGCCGTATCGCTGAGTGGCTGATCTCCGGCGGCAGCGCTGACGGGGAGATCCCCCCGGGTCCGATGAACGATCCCACCGCTGGCGCAATCCAGCGCAGCCCGGAGGTTCTCGAAACCGCGCGCCTCCCAGTGGCCTTTGATTACCCGCCTGCACATGATCTGAACATCGGCATTTTCATCGCGATCATTGTATCGATCCTGATTTTGATCATATTGAACCGGACGACCTTTGGCTTCGAGTTACGCATGGTCGGCATGAATCCGAATGCTGCACGGTATGCCGGCATCAATGTGAAACGCCAGACCATCGTCACCATGGCGGTTGCTGGCAGCCTGGCAGGTATGGCGGGCGTGATCCAGACGCTGGGAGTCAATGGGTACTATGAGGCCAATCAAAGCCTGGCGCTCGGCTTCGATGCGATTACCGTCTCTCTACTGGCCGCAAATCACCCCATTGGCATTATCTTCTCAGCTTTTGCATTCGGTACATTGGAACAGGGCGCCACCCGTATGCAACGCACCGGCGTCGCTGTCGAGTTAACCGTCGCGATTCAGGCTTTTATCCTGATGTTCATTGCCGCTCCACAGATTATCCGCTTCCTATACCGGGTACGAGGAGCAGCGGGCACCGGCCAGACCCTAAGCAGTGGCTGGGGCGAGCGCTAGAGGATTTATTTATATGGGAACTATTGAATTCGTTGCGATTTTTGCCACTCTCAGTGCCACGATCCGGCAAGCGATCCCAATCACCTTAGGGGCGATGAGCGGTATCAGCAGTGAGCGCTCAGGGATTGTCAACATTGGTATCGAGGGTATGATGCTGATCTCGGCATTCACCGGGTATATGATGAACGCCTATCTGAGCGGTATGGACTCCCTGGCTTTGCTGGGGGCCGAAATCGCGCTGGATAGCACCTTACGCTTGGCCCTATCTGTGGCCGTGGGGCTGCTCACTGGTGGGATGATGGGTCTATTGCATGCCCTATTGTGCATCCAATTCAAGGTAGATCATATCATCAGCGGCGTGGTGATCAACTTGCTGGCTACCGGGATCTCTGGTTACTTCTACGACCCCCAAGCCGAAACCGAGGGCAAGATCCCCGAACTCGTCCAGAACCCCTGGCCGGACGGGCACTTCCTCAACCGGGTAGGTGTAGTTCTGTTTGACAAGGATGTCATCACCTACATCACGTTTATCCTGGTTGCCCTGATGACGTTCTGGCTTTTCAGCACAGTATGGGGGCTGCGCACCCGGTCCATCGGCGAGAATCCTCGCGCAGCCGACACCCTGGGTATCAATGTTTACCGCTTGCAGTATACCAACCTGTTCTTGAGCGGCACGCTGGCTGGCCTGGCAGGCGTCTACCTAACTTTAGCAGATGTCGGGGTCTTCGAGCGGAACATGGTCGCGGGCAAGGGCTTTATCGCCCTGGCGGTGATGATCTTCGGGAAATGGCATCCTGTCGGCGCACTGGGCGGGGCCCTGCTATTTGGGTTCCTATCCGCCCTACAGAGCCAGCTCCAGTTCTTTGGCATTAATGTGCCGCATCAATTGGTGTCCCTGCTGCCGTATGCCGTTACCGTGGTTGTCCTGGCTGGATTTGTGGGGCAGGCCCGACCCCCCGCCCATGTCGGCCAAGCCTACGAAGTTGAGGGGCAATAAATCAGCACGCTTCCAGCTATCCTGGAATCAAAAAAGTCTGGCTATTGCGAGCCAGGCTTTTTGTTTGCCGAAGGTGGGAGTCGAACCCACACTCCCGTAATGGGAACTACGCCCTGAACGTAGCGCGTCTGCCAATTCCGCCACTTCGGCGAGGTGGACAACATTGTATACTACTTCTGGTCCGTGTTCAAGAGAGATTTTTCGGGCAAGAGCCCGTGCTTTTCTAGCCATTGTTCCAGTTGGCGACCGCTAGGCTCCGAGATCATCGTGCCCCGATCAACACCACGCGGGCTAGCCCCTTCTGGCAATGCGGCTGGCATATCATATGGCACCACACTGTCACCATCACTGATGAGAATGGTTGGGACTGATAGAAAACCGGTCCAGGCACGTACACGTTGGCGAGCCTCATTATCGGTGTCAATATCGACTTCGCGGTAGGGAAGTTCGTGCTTGCGGAGTACACGCTCGGCGATTTTGACATAGGGGCATATGAACTCGCTGCGAACATACATCACAATTTGCTTATCTGGCATTGCACTTGGCTCCCGAATCTCTGAATCCAGTACTATTGTTCTGAGATCAGAGCCGCTGAATATCTTACTTATTGAGCCTGAGGAGCCGCGTTCACTGCCTGCTGCGGTTCGATGAAGCACTCGATACCGGCCGCGATTCCCTGGGCCAGCAGGGGGCGTTGCTCGGTCAGGATCTGCCGATCAGCGAACATGAACGCAATCTCGATGATGGCAACCGGTGTATCATACGAAACCTCGCCAAAGGTATGGTAGAACGTCATGTCATCGGATGTCCCGTAATGACGGGGTAGCCCGGTTACCTCGCCATACCGGCTCACCAGGCAGTTGACCAATGCTTCGTCGGCACCTCGCAACACACCACGATCATAGGGGCCAGCCACATTGTACCCAGTGGCACCAAAACCGTAATTCTGACAGTCGTTAGTATGAACTGAAACCAGCACATCAGCACGGTAGTTTTCCAGCCGCGGATCAAATTCCTCCAGGATCTCGACCTCGTAGCCTGCCGCCAGCAACTGATCAGCCACCAGCCGGGCAACCGCTACATTGATCTCCAGCTCGGTCAGTTCGGGGATCCCATCATTGTTATCATCGCAGACCGCCCCCGGATCAACATCAAAGCTTGGATCCTGCGGAGGGCCACTATGCCCTGCAATAATGCCAATCCGGGGCACCGTAACCTCCGTTGGCAAAGGGGATGGCAGTTGATTCAACGGCTCATAAGTTGTGCGCACAATCTGCATTTGCTCGCGGAAGCGGTCTGGCAAGAAGTCGTCTTCGGGGGTCCAATACGAGAAGATGGTGGCCACCAGCAGTGCGGCCATCAGCGTCAGCCCCACTGTCTTGATGAGCGTCCATGTCGACGGCCAGACCATATCGGCCTCGAGCTGAGACCGTTGGCGTGTTGGCCGCTGCCAGGGCGACGGTGCAGGTTCTTCCTCGTCATCATCAAAGACGACCTCAGCCTGGCTGTTGGCAATTGGGTAACGCTGCTGTTCTGACGCAGGACTCTCGTCCTCGCCATGCAGACGTATTCTCTTTACCGCATGTGCGCGGCGCGGTTTGGCCGTCTCATCACCAACGAATTGCGGCTCATCCTGAGGCGTTTCTGATCCTGGTGGCTGTTCATGATCAGGCATAGTAGCAGCTTCCCTCGGACACTAGCCCTCATCAGGGGCATCGGGCAGTTCATCAGGCTCAAGCACAACGACGCGGAAGCTCTCCGCATAGGCCATTTCTTTGCCCTTGCCCCGCTCCGCGGCGTTGTGGCGGATCCAGTGCTCGATCTCGTTAAGATCAACCTTGCGCTGCCCCATAATCTCCTGCATCTGGCTTTCGTGCGCAAACAAGGCCTGGATCTTCGCCTCAATTGTCGCGCTGATATTGACGTACAGGTTAGCGTCTTCTTTGCGCCAGGTCGGGACATAGACCCGTCGAGTCTTGTGAGCTTTGAGACCTTCTTCAGCGAGCTCCTGAAAAACATGCGGTTGGCCCGCCGCCGGAAAAACGGCGTCCAGCGCGGCCTGCCCCGCTGCACGGTGATCGGGGTGGTTGATATATCCCTCGGAGGCAAAGACGATGGTCGGATCCTGGCAGATCAGCACGTCTGGACGAAAACGGCGGATTTCACGGACGAGTTTCTTGCGCAATTCAAGCGTATTGACGACGCTGCCATCTGGTTCACGCAGAAACACGACATCCTTGACCCCCAATACCTGCGCTGCCTGGCGCTGCTCACGCTCACGCATTTCTCTGGCTTCTTCCAGCGACAGCGACTCATCAGCGATGCCAACGTCGCCGCTGGTGACCAGGACATAGCTCACCTCACAGCCAGCCTGGGTCCATCGCGCGATCGTCCCGGCCACACTAAACTCGATATCATCTGGGTGGGCCACGATCACCTGGGCCCGTGCAGGCACATAGAAGCCGTTGTTTTGCGACATTGCGATTTCTTTCGTTGGTATATCGTTCCGATAAATCTGATTGTCCTGGTTAGTTTATCAGGAAGTTCTGAGTTCAAAAAGCTGTTTCTCAACGATTATGAGTAACAGGCGCCCTCGGCTTCAGTGATTGGGCTCAGCACCGGCTTGCCCCTGTCATCCTCCACCAACCGAGCGGCCAACATGGTGGTGTCATGTGGAAAGATCAGGATCGCGTTGGTCACTAAAGCCCAACGCTGCCAATGCCGTTTAGTTTCCATCGTAACCAGTGGCTCAACGTCATAGGCCGTCATCCAGGCGAGTTTCTGAAAGTGAATTGCATAGGTAGCCAGGTCGCAGGTGAACAAGATATGCTCATCTTCGGCAGAGACCCTGACACTCATGTGCCCCGGCGTGTGGCCTGGGGTAACGACACAGCTAACGCCTGGCACGATGTCGGTGTCGCCATCGAGCAAACGAAGCTGTCCGTGTTGCATCAAGGGTTCAAAATTGACCGATACATAGGTCGCTCGTGTCCGTTCATTGGGGTGAGTAGCATCGTCATATTCACGTTGCTGGACAACGTGCTCGGCATTTGGAAAACTCGGCACGATATTGCCCTCCGCATCAAAGCGCGTGTTGTTTTCGCAATGATCGGCGTGGAGATGGGTATTGATAACCATATCAATGTCTTCGGGCTGCAACCCCAATCGCTCCAGGCCTTCAAATAGGGTGCCATTGGGGTGAGTCAGGTGCCACTGTTCGATCAACTTCGGCGGCATTTTGCTGCCCATCCCCGTATCCACCAGGATATTCTTACCACCAGACTTGATGAGTAGATTATTGAGACACATCGGCACCAGATAATTGTCGCGTGGTGTTTGATAGCGGCTCCATAGTGCCTGGGGGACCAATCCAAAAGCCCCGCCGCTGTCCACATACGTCAGCCCCGCGTTGAGGAGATGCACCTCGTGTACACCGTTGCCCAGTGAAAACATCGTCAGTCCTTTGCTCTATGCTCCGGTTATCGGAAATCAGCTGATGCATCCTCGTCTCAACAAACCGGGATGCTCAATGCTGTATATTACCAGTCCAGTCGGGGGGGAGGAAACGCCAACCACACTGAGGCATACCCACAGCAACCTACAAAGCACGAACCGAAGGAAGCCTACCCCGCCGGCGAGGCGGCCCGGCTCAGCAACGACGAATAGCAGCCGCGCTCAGATTCCGCAAGTCAAACAGCCAGTCCTCCTCCGTGAAGCGAGAGTTACCAGGCTAGTAGCGCAACTCACGGCTCAGGGTGTCAAGTTCTTGCATCGCGGGTTTGAACATCGTACGCAGATTGTCACGTTCATCTTCTGGCAAGAAGGCACAATCAACCGCATTCGCCAAGCAACGCTTCAAGAAAGATACCGGCAAATCAAGACCCTGGACTGCCAGCGCATACTCATCCGTCAGCGAGACGTTGTGGATCGCCGGATCATCAGTATTCAGGGTGATCTTGGCATCAGAGTAGCTCAGATCAATCAGCGGATGCAGATTGAGGCTTGGGACAACCCCGGTCTGCATGTTGGAGGTCGGACAAACCTCGAAGTACACATTGTCGTTGACTGCCCGCCATAGCGCTTTTGAGTCCTCGACGGTGCGCACGCCGTGCCCAATACGCCGGGTCTTCATATGGTTAATCGCATACAGCACGTTTTCATGCCCTTGCCATTCACCAGCATGGATGGTCACCCCCAGGCCCTCGCGGTGGGCGTCCAGGAAGATATCGGCAAAGGGATCCGCCGGATAGCCTACTTCATTGCCGCACAAATCGACACCAACGACACCTCGATCACGATACGCCAGCGCGACCTCATACATCTCCCGGCCGATTTCGACGCTTTCATGGCGGTTCATGGCGACAATTAGATTGACTTTTATCCCGAGTTCTTGTGCGGCGGCGGCCACGGTGTCGGTAACCCAATCGACCACATCCTGCAAAGCAAAATTCATGAGCTTGGCCTGCGCGTAGGGTGTGAAGCGCAACTCCATATAGCGGATGTTGTCGGCCGCGGCATCTTCGACTGTCTCCCGCGCAACCCGCCGAATCACCTCTTCGGAGATAAAGAGCTGGCGCAGGAAACTGAATTTCGTCAGGAAATGCTTGTGATCGGCCGGATCATCACGCGTCACCTGGACGTATGGCCGCAGAATATCACAGTCGTAGGATGGCAAAGGGATGTCGTGGAGCTTTGCGATCTCAACGAGGGTCTCGATTCGAATAGCCCCTTCGAGATGTCGGTGAAGCTCGATTTTCGGCATGGCTCGGAGCCGTTGCCACAGTTCAGAGTTACGGTTGATTGCGTCGGTTACTTCAAAGGCCACCGGGCGTTGCCCTTCCTTCACGTGGTAGCGAAAAAGAAAACGTGCTTCCTTCGCCTACCTGACTATTAACATTGAGTTCTCCGGAATGGGCATCCACGATTTGCTGGACAATGGATAAACCAATTCCAATACCTTCGCGCGCGGTACCCGCCACGCGATAGAAACGCTCAAAGATCCGCGATAGTTTCTCAGGTGGGATACCGATACCGCTATCGGCGACACTGATCCGCACCCAGGCATCATCATATTCGCAGCGGATGCGGACAGTGCCGCCGGGATATGAGAATTTGACAGCATTGCTAATGAGATTGCCAAGCACCTGCTCAATGCGCAACGCATCCAGCACAACCAGCACCGGATGATCGGGGATTTCATCTTCAAAATAGACTGGCTGATCACGGTATGTTAGCTGCGCACCGGCTACGCTTTGACGAAGCAGCTCGGCAATGTCTTCTTCCTGGCGTTGCAACGTTTCCGGACGGATTTTCTCCATTTCCAGGATATCGTTAATCAGACGTAGCAAGGCATCTGTTTTCTTATTAATAGTGGCGAGTGCTTCGGCCTGTTCCTCGGTGATGCTGCCCAATTCCTCAATGGACATCAAGCCGACATAGCCACGAATAAATGACAATGGCGAGCGCAGCTCGTGGCTGACGTTATTAACCAGCTCCCACCGCAAACGGTCTGTTTCCTTGAGTTCAGCGTAGGCTGTCTCGAGTTCGGCAGCACGCTCCTGGGCCTCCTTTAGAAGACGTGCGTTTTCAATCGCGCCGGCAAGCTGCGCAGCCACGAGCGTCAGCACATGCTCGTGATCTGCCGTGAATTTCCCAGGGGTTTCGCTTTCCAGCGAAAGCGCGCCAATGACCTGCTGTTTGACAACAAGGGGAACAAGGATGAGGGATTGGCTTTGCGGATGGAGGGGCTTCAGGCGATTGTCCTCCTGGACATCGCTGACATAGAGCGCTTTGCCTTCGGCCATCACAGGCTGCAACTGCGCACTTGTGGGATCCCAGAGTTCGGCTACTAGCAGTGCCGGGAGCCCCACTCCAGCCTGAAGTACCAGGTGATTCCCCTCGCGTAGTGTGATCGCGCAGGCCAGAGCGCCGAATATGACCTGGAGACGCTGGGCGACGATGGTGATAATGGTCTCGATATCCCGTGAACTCGTAATTGCATTGGCAAGCTCGTGCAACGCCTGGGACTGGTGAAGCCGCCTCTGGATATCGTTAAACAGTTGCACATTGCGTATTGCAACTGCCGTGGGTCCAGCTACTGTCTCTAGCAAGAGAATATCCGCTTCGCTGAAGTGATGGGGTCTATCGCTCTGGACGGAGAGTAATCCCACAATCTCCTCTTGAGCGATAAGTGGAATATACACAGCGCTGCGAACAGCCGCCCCATGATAGATAACTGAGCTTGGCAGTGGATCAGTCGCAAAATCTTTGATAATCAATGATTGTCGATTGTGGATGACCCAGCCACTAATACTGCTCGTCGAATCGGCCGGGATCACCTGATCCTCAATGCGCTCGTCATTGTCATAAACATGCTGCATCAGAAGCTGTTTTTGCTCAGGCTTATATAAGCCGATATAGAAGAAGCGCGTATCCATGAGGTTGCTGATCTCACGGTGCACAACCTCCATAACGCCCGCCGAATCAAGATGGCGGACAGCTAATGCCACGTTATTCATTGCCTTGAGGCGGCTGGTTTGCTGCAATGCACCCAATTCATTGCAGACACTCCAGAGCGCAGCCGCGCTAGCGCGCGACAGGCGCAGGGCCATAGCAACATCATCCACTGGAAAAGCATCGCTTGCGGAGTACTCAAGTACAATGGTGCCGACAGATGCATCCTGATAGCGCAGAGGCAGGCCTAGCCAGCTCTTGCACATTGCGGCATCTGCAGTGCGTGGCGGAGTGGGAAGATAATGACGAAAGATAAGATACTGCTCGGCATGCTGCACCGCCTTGTGAAAGGGCAACGCTTTCACGGCCTCCAAATCAATGGCTTCAGCAGGGCGATACTGGCCCTCCTGATCCACCTCTGCATAATACAACCGTTCTTCTAACAACACCAGAATATGCGCCCGATCACACGCAATTGAGCGGGTGAACTCAGCTAAGACGGTGGCCAGCGCTTCTTGAATATCGCTCGTCTGCATGACTTGCGTGATACGCTCTAGCGCAATGATCTGCTCCTGATAATGAGAGGAAACGGCACGCGCGATAATGAGGATGCTATCCTGGTCCCCTAATCGCGATAGCTCGACCTGGACTGGAAACATGTCCCCGCGACAACCGCGCGCAATGGTCGCGAACGTAAAAGCCTCTCGCGCTGGACCTTCGATATAGGCGCACCAACTCTCCCGCGCTGAGAGCCGTGCATGTTCAGCAACATAGTCCAGTAGTAGCGTATCCTGCACGCCGGCGGGCGAGCAACCTAACAAAGCCTGGATATCCCCATGGGCGCGCGCAACAACACCATCTGTACCAGCCACGAACACACCGACGAGGGCGTGCGGCGAAGTGTACTTGTTATCGAACTGGCTGACGCTGCTTAGGTTAAGTTGGTTCACGATTCGCTACCAAGTCTTGGTTAATGATGTTCTTTCTGGCGAGGCCTGAGTGTCTTGCCATCACTGGCATATACTAGCCATCCCCAGTATCGCCAGGTA
The DNA here is from genome assembly GCA_010092845.1 of Chloroflexota bacterium. Taxonomy (GTDB): domain Bacteria; phylum Chloroflexota; class Anaerolineae; order Aggregatilineales; family J027; genus J027. The sequence continues at coordinate 23,712 of JAADYW010000101.1, read as the reverse complement.
ATGACAAGCCCAATAACGACTCCAATAGTCAATGGTGCAAGATAAACCAGAGAAAGCGAAGTATCACCATCTTCAATATTGAAGTCTCTGGCCGGCAGACCTATACTCAACAGGCGCACCACAACACTTATGGCGGTCAGCAACGCCGCCAGGTAGAACCACCGGTGTGCGGGGCTGGTCTTGAGCACAGCTCCCAATCGCCGGCTGAGTTCGCCAAGTACCAGCAACATCACCATCACTGCGATTGGCCCCACGGTACTGAGCAAGACCAAAAACGTCATGTTTTGCGACCATTGGTCATCTGGCGATATAAAAACAAACTCAATGTTAACGTTGTCATACCACCAATAAAGCTAAATAGATCTGCCAGCCAGTCTCCCCCCCATTGACGTATGCTAGCATATCGCGCTGATGCAAAGCCCATCGTCAGGATAGGTACGACATACAGCCGATAATATGTTTTTTGCCCAGAACTCGTTTCATAAAAACGTGCAATCAATGCCAGAATGAAAACCAGGGCTGTAAACGCAAACCAGAACACTAGCAGCAGTATCTGGCTGATACTCAACAGGCTCATCGGCACAGTAAGCCATTTGCTGGCACTTGGTAAACACGCATCATTGCCCTCTTCTGACAATGGTATCTTATAAAATAGCATATTATAAGCGCTACAGATACGCGAGTCACCGGATGGCAGCCGCTAATACCAATGGCAGAAGACACCGATAAAATAGGCGCATTCCTCGAGTATGCTATTCCTGAGCGCTATTGTTTTGTAACGGCATTCGAACCCGCCCGAAACCAAAAAATAACGCCGCCCCTGCAGGAACGGCGTCCGAGTAGTTGCAACGTGTGCGGCGCTAGCTTGACCGTCGGCCACCAGACTTGGTGGCATGTCGCCCACCTGACGGACGGGACAGTTGAGTCGACTCCATATCGGCGCGATAGTGACAATGCTTGTATTTTTTTCCACTTCCACACCAGCAGGGATCGTTGCGCCCGATCTTGTCCTTGGGTGTCGCACGCACTGGCTCAGGTTTGCTACTGGCACTTGAGCTGCCGCCACTAGCATGGGTGATCACCGGACGCGATTCCTGGATATTGCTCATGCGACGCTGTTGCTGTTTGATCGCATCGGCAGCCCGGAAGATATTGCGCACCGCCAGGCTCTGGATCTCCTCCTGCATCGCTTCCCACATCTTAAAAGCTTCGATCTTGTACTCAACCAGCGGGTCACGTTGCCGGATCGCCTGCAGGCCAATGCCTTCCCGTAGCATATCCAGATCAGTCAAATGCCGGACCCAGAGGTTGTCGATTGCCAGCAATAGCCGCGAGCGCTCGATCTCAGCCATCTGCTCTGGGCCGCCAATTTCGTCCATGTCTTGCATCATGTTCTGATAGGCTTCAAGCGCCCCTTTGACAAGGGTGACTTCGATGTCTTCAGCCGTTTCCAGGCGGGCCAGCGTCTCAGGCTGAATATGCTCTGGTACAGGATAGATGGTCAGAGCTTGACGATAGAGTTCCTCGACATCCCAACCCTCAGGGTCCTCACCCAGCAAGTATTGTAGACGAAGGTGATTTACCTCGTCAGCGATCATCTCGTGGATGCGTTCACGGAGTTCATCTGGCTTGGCGTAGAGGATTTCATCGCGCTGTTTGTAGGTAGCTTGCCGCTGTTTATTGACAACATCGTCATATTCCAACACACGCTTGCGCATGTCGAAGTAGTAGCCTTCGACGCGGTTCTGGGCCTGGGCAATCGAGTTACTAATCCAACGATGCTCAATGGGGTGGTCAGACGAGCCAGCAAAACGCATCAAGAAGCCTTTGACACGCTCTGCACCAAAGCGGCGCATCAGGTTGTCTTCCAGACTCAGGTAGAAACGACTGGCACCGGGATCTCCCTGTCGCCCGGAACGCCCGCGCAACTGGTCGTCGATACTGCGGGCATCATGCCGCTCGGTGCCGAGGACATAGAGACCACCGGCTTCGAGCACGATTTTTCGATCTTTGGCGGCAATTTCTTTGGCCTCGGCAAAGGCTTTTTCCCAGACACCTGGCTCGAGTTCGGTAAGGTCGAGACCCTGTCTGGTCAGTTCCTCACGGGCCAGGCCCTCGGGGTTACCGCCCAGCAAGATGTCAACACCACGACCCGCCATATTGGTGGCAATGGTCACGGCCCCGGGCCGACCCGCCTGCGCGATAATGGCGGCCTCGCGAAAGTGCTGCTTGGCGTTCAGAACTTCGTGGTCAATTTTCGCCTTCTTGAGGAGCTTACCAAGATGCTCGCTGGTCTCGACGGCGACCGTACCTACCAGCACCGGCTGGCCCCGCTCGGTACGTTCACGGATATCCTCAACCACCGCCTTCCATTTTGCTTCCTCGGTGATGTAGATCGAGTCCTCATAATCCTCGCGGATGACAGGGCGATGTGTAGGGATGACAACCACATCCAGGCTATAGATCATGTGGAATTCGTTGGACGCCGTAGCGGCTGTACCCGTCATACCCGCGAGTTTGTCATACATCCGGAAGAAATTCTGGAACGTGATGGTTCCTAACGTCAGGTTTTCGCGCTGGACCTCGACGTTCTCCTTGGCCTCAATCGCTTGATGCAGGCCCTCGGAGAAACGACGCCCATGCATCAGACGGCCGGTGAACTCATCGACGATCACTACCTGGCCATTGTCAACAATGTAGTCTTTGTCGCGATGATAGGCGACCTTGGCGCGCAAAGCATTATCCAGATAGGGCAGCGCGTGTGAGTTGTCGGGACTATAGAGGTTGTCACCTTCCATGCGCCCGGTGCGCTTGAAAGCGCGCTCAACCTTTTCGACGCCCTCTTCTGTCAAGTAGACCGTTTTCGTCTTCAAATCGTAGACATAATCCCCATCAGGTTCTTCTAGCTCGACCGACTCGTCAGAAGATGCCTTTAAGGGGCGCACGATATCGCTGAACACACGATACAAATCTGATGGTGCTGATGCCGTCCCCGAGATAATCAGAGGCGTGCGGGCTTCATCAATGAGAATATTGTCGATCTCGTCGACAATGGCATAGATATGATTACGCTGAACCTTTTTGTCCGGATCCAGCACCATATTGTCACGCAGGTAGTCGAAGCCGAACTCATTATTGGTACCATAGGTAATATCCGCGCGATAAGCCTCAGAGCGACTGATCGGACGAAGATGCTGGTATCGTGAGTCGTTGCTCTGGTAATCCGGATCATAGATGAATGACCCACGCTGCTGGGCGCTGCTCTGGATAACCGCGCAGGTGACCCCCAAGAAGTGATAGACGGGGCCCATCTGCTGCACACCCACCTTAGAAAGATAGTCGTTCGGGGTGACCAGATGTACACCTTTACCCGTCAGCGCATTCAAAAACATGGGCAGGGTCGCGACCAGTGTCTTACCTTCACCGGTCTTCATCTCAGCGATCTTACCCTCGTGAAGGGCTACTCCACCAATAATCTGCACATCGTAGTGTCTGAGCCCAATCGTCCGCACGCTGGCCTCGCGGACCAATGCAAACGCCTCAACCATTAAGTCATCGAGCGGAACATGGTCTTCTTGATGGCGCTGTTTCAGTTCCGTGGCTCGGTCGCGGATCTGGTCGTCGGTCAATTGCTGGATCTCTGGCTCCAGCGCATTGACGTCGTCAGCGACATCATAATATCCGCGAAGCTTCCGCTCATTCGGATCACCAAAGATCCGCTTGGCTACTTGTTTCAGCATGATTTCCTCTCTTACCAGGTTTGGCTGGCTGTTTCCTCCATTTACGAGAGCCCGTGGCGATTATAGCACTAAGTTTTTGGGCAATAGATAGAGAATCTGACGGGGTTGGCGTCAACTATTGTACCATCCCCGTCTATCTTCCCGAGGTAAGCGCAGAGAAATAACAAGGAGATAGTGCAGCGGAAACTAATAGTGTCATATTGACACTAAAAAGGGTTAACCACTGCGGGTTTCCAGGTGCGCTATTGACGCGCTTCCCACTCACGGATGATGTTTTGCAGAAACTCACGCACATCGACGTCCACGACTTCGTCAACGTGTTCATACAAGCGGCCATCAACATCGATCCTGAGGCTACCATCGAAATTGGAACGCACATGAATGCTGCGATGTTTGAAGATGGGTGTCTGCATAATCCGGTATTGCAGGAGTTCCTCAATCTGTTCGGCGATGGTTTGTTCAGCGCTCGTTGGTTCGAGTTTGTTTGCCTGTACCAGCGCAGGATCGGGTAGCGAAGTACTGATTGGAAGTGGTGTATCATTTTGCGCAGGGGATTTGCTCGCCCATGACCCTTGTTCTGAGATAATCGCCGAACGTGCCTCAAAATTCGGTGGGGGGAGGCTGGCTGCCTGCGCCCCGGCCCGCGCCAACCTGGCAAGATCTTCAACCAGGCGGATGAAACGTCGCGCCATGCCGCGATCTCTCATCTCGGAGACGGTCTGAAACAGATGATCTCCCATCTGGATTACGAGCGCTCCATCGCTAACATCACGCCAGATTCGCATCACCTCAACCGCGTCCGAAGGCAATTCAAAGCTGCCGGGCACGAAATCCCCACTGGCACTTCGTGGCGGCTCAGGGCCAAGCGGCAATACCCCGGATACGTCACTATCCTGACCCTCGTCCCCATCGGTCATCAACATCTCGCTGCGTAAATCAGCAGCCGATGTGGTTACAGGAGCTTCTGCTTCCAGTGAAGCAGGCTCGGGACCTGGTGGCTCAGGATTACTGAGGCCACTCGTCAGGTCATCCATGCTGGGTAGCGGAATGCTGCTGGCTGATGACTCCTGGGGGGGCGAGTTAGCAGTGGGCGTTTCTTGTGGATCACGGTCGTCGGATTGCGGAGAAGCTAGTCGATTAACCATATTCACCGTCTGCTCAAAAAGACTCGGGAGTGGCGGTAAACCTTCGCGTCGTCTGCGGCGTCGCTCGCCTGCACGCTGACTAATCCAGGCCAATGATGCAAACCACAGGAAAGCAAAGAATGCTGTTGTCAGCAACAGCCGGATCACCGGCCCTTGGCTGATAAATTCGGAGAATGAATCACCTTCCATAATGCGTTTCTCGCTGGCAATTTGGGCAAAAGTGGGTGCCCCGTTGTCCGATAACGATTTTCTCGATAGCCGCCTGCTGGCAGGTCTGGCAGAGTCTACCCGTCTGCCCGTAGGCCCGTAGCCCGTTCTGAGCCTGGCCTTTGGTGCCATCTGGTTTACGATACCAGTTTACACTGGCCCCTTCGCGCGCGATACCATCGGCCAGAACGCTTTGAATGCCTTGCCACAGCGCTACGATCTCATCTTCGCTTAGCGTACTCGCACTACGAATAGGGTGTATACCCGCCAGATGAAGCGCCTCATCCGCATAGATGTTCCCAATACCAGCCACAAAGCTCTGGTTGAGTAGCAATGGCTTGATCTTCCCCTTGCGCCGCGCCAGGCGCCGCTGAAAAGCCTCAAGCGTAAACGCAGGATCTAGCGGCTCAGGGCCAAGATCAGCGGTTACAATTGCCGGATCATCGACCAGATACACCCGCCCAAACTTCCGGGAATCGGAAAACCGTAGCTGGTACCCATTGTCTAGTTGGAACCGAAAATGGACCCATTGGTCAGCATACTGTTGACTGTCGTCGGGCACAACGTAGAGACGGCCTGTCATCTTCAAATGAATTAACAAACTGTCTGCTTCGAGTGTGACGATGATGTATTTGGCCCGACGGGTCACCTCTCGAATGCGCTGGCCTTTCAAACGAGCCTGAAACACCTCCGGATCAGGCGTAGCAAGCCCTTGTGGCCAGTCTAGCCAGACATCGACTATCCGATGATTGAGAAGGGCTGGGCGGATCCCCCTAACTGTGGTTTCAACTTCTGGTAATTCGGGCATCTCAACCTTATTGTATCTTATTTTAGCCTAAATGTTGAAGCGAATGTCGATACACTCTAACAAATTCAATCGGTGGCTTGAGTAGGCTGTCCGCCTATGCTTGTTTAATCGTTTTGTTATAACACAGCTAATGCATGCCATTCTAGCTAATCTGTGAGAAATGTATAGCCTTGAGTTTGAAAACATGCCCCATAATAGGCTATTCTTATTTTAGGTAGTGCGTTCTCACCTGCTAACCAGCTTAATCCTTGGCCAGTGGCATTCAGGCGCAGCCCTGGCCAATCATCCACAAGCAACTGCCATGACATTCAATTACACGAAAGGAGGCTCGGCGTCTAGCGCTGCATTCGGCCAAGAACCGGATCGCAATGCTACGCATTCGAGCATTGTCTTATGAATTCAGAAGATCGAGATCAGGGGAAGGCCAAGGCCATGAATGATACTGACACGACTTCAGAAGCCCCGTTTATAGTCATTGTGTCAAACCGCGGACCTTTTTCATTTACGAGGAATCCAGACGGTACATTTGACGCTGAACGTGGCGCCGGGGGCCTGGTAACAGCCCTGGGTGCCCTGGCAGAAAAGCACGAAGTGCTATGGGTTGCTGCTGCGCTCAGTAAAGATGATCGTGCCTGGGCCGAGCAACATCAAGAGGAAAGGGCCAATGTACAGGGCATCTACATGCGGCTGGTCACGCCCTCTCAGAAGCATTACGACAAATACTATAATGTAATCGCCAACCCCCTCCTGTGGTTCATCCATCACGAATTGTGGAACATTCCGCGCTTACCCCGGATCACGCGTGAGACCTGGCAAGCCTGGGAAAGCTATATTGAAGTCAACCAGATGTTCGCTGAAGTTGTCGCTGACAGCATCAAAGACGAGAAGCGCCCGGTTATCGTCTTATCCCAGGACTACCACCTGTATATGTTCCCACAATTGCTACGTGAAAAGGTCGGGGATAAAGTCCAGATTCAACCGTTCGTCCATATTCCGTGGCCTGGTCCAGATGGTTGGCGCATCCTGCCCGAGGAAATGCGCTCAGGCATACTGAAGAGCTTGCTGGCCTCTGATCGGATTGGGTTCCAGACCAAGAAAGATGCCTTCAACTTCGTGCAGACGTGCCGCTTCTATCTTGACGATGCTCACTCTCATGGCAGCCGTGACTCCATCACCTATAAGAAGCGACGGGTAGAGGCACATGCTTATCCAATATCTGTTGATGTGGAGCAGGTGCAAGCCATCGCGGCGGAGAGCCAGACCCAGCTCCTGAAATCCCAGCTCCTTCAGAGCATCGGGGGACGCCAGCTAATCCTGCGCGTTGATCGCGTCGAGCCTAGCAAGAATATCCTGCGTGGCCTGGAAGCCTATCGGGTGCTGCTGGACCGGCATCCCAAGTACCAGGGCAAAGTGCAGATGATGGCACTACTGGTCCCTTCGCGCATGGAAGTGGATCAATATCAGGATTATCTCAAAGACATCATGGCTGAAGCAGGCATGATCAACGCAGAGTATAGCGACTCCTTATGGGAGCCTGTGAACATCATCCTGGGGAACAACTATCACCGTGCCATTGCGGCGATGCAACTCTATGACGTCCTGCTGGTCAATCCCATTGCTGATGGGATGAATCTGGTGGCCAAAGAAGGTGCACTGGTCAATGAACGCGATGGAGTCCTGCTGCTATCAGAATATGCTGGTGCATTCTACGAGATTGGTGAGCACGCCCTTACGATCCCACCATTTGATATCCATAGCACGGCCGAGGCGATGAACCAGGCACTACAGATGAGCGCAGATGAGCGCCATAAGCGTGCTATCGCGCTGCAGAAAATCGTTCAAACCAATGATGTGAAAACCTGGTTCAATATGCAGGTTGAGGACGCAATGAAATCCCACCACGCCGAGGGAAAGAGCAGCGAGGCGAGTAAAAAATAGCTCGTCCGTTGTGAGAATTCTTGTCTAGTGACGCAGAATGCGACGATAAGCCACAATGCCAACACTTGAGCTCGACGATCTCTCTCTGTACTATCAAGAGCGGCGACAAGGGAATGAGCCGCTCCTCGCGTTGCACCCGTCAACCGTATCTGGCACACTCTTTCAGTGGGCCTTACCAAAGAATGGCGGCTTCTGGGTCTTGCTGCCGGACCAACGCGGCCATGGAGAGACACCAAACCCAGCCCCCGATTTTCATATGCCGCGTCTGGTTAATGATATGTTCAATATGCTAGATGCACTGGATATTGCGCGTGTGCACGGCGTGGGATATAGCCTCGGAGCGGCGGTGCTACTCAACATGGCGTCCCGGGACCCAGAACGTTTTGAGTCCTTGATCTTGATTGCCACGACCCACCGTCCCCCTACCCAGGACCAGCTCGCCCGGATTGCGGGGCCAGCCGAGCACCGCGAGGGGTTGGTCAAGAAACTGATGGACGACGAGACTGGCATGATGAATGGTTGGGACGTATCGCCACCAGCTATCAAGCAGTTTGATTTTCCCGTCTCGCTGATCGGTGGGGATCGCGACCCAATTGGCAAACTCTCGGATCTTGTCCAGCTTCGCGAATGGTTGCCCAGGGGTGAGCTGCTGGTGGTTCCCAGTTGCGGGCATTTTGGATTTCATTCTAATCCGTATGTGCAGCAATACCTGCAATCACGCTATGAGGAGATCTGACCTCTCTGGCGCTGGATAGCAGCCGCATATGCCGACAGCATCCCGTCCCGCATGTGGCTGAGGCTATAGACATGCTCAGCCAACAGGCGATACTGGGCCCGCTGCACATGGCCGTGTTTGCGGGGGCGCCGCACGATTGTTGTCTGCAACGCTTCGACATCTCCAGTGGGTACGGTCAGGCCGACTTCGGGCAAGACACCGACTGCGGTACCAATAACCCCGGTACCACACGCCAGGGCCTCGACAGCAGGCAAGCAGAACGCTTCATGACGTGAAGTCACCAGCAGGAAGCGGGCAGATTGGTAGAAAGCGGGCAGGCGTTCGTAGCCCACCCAGCCATGGAATCTTACCCGGCCTGAGAGACCAAGCGCATCCGCGCGGGCCTCAAGTTGTGATCGCAATGGGCCATCGCCGATGATGTCTAAGGTGACCAACGGAAGTGAGGCCATTAGATCGAGGAGGGTGGTTTGATCTTTGACCGGGGTGAGCGCTCCCACGTGAACATACTCGCGATGGCGGGTACTAAGGCCAGGCTGCGGCGGAATGAAGTGTTCAGTATCCACTCCCAAGGGTATTTCCCGAAGATGCGCCAGTTGAGATGGGGATAAGTGCTGGCTGGCAAGCTGCCGCATATAGGCGCTGCTGACCACCACAATTGTTGCCCTGGTAAGCGCATAACGGACCACTTGCCGTCCAATAGCGCTTCGTTGCATACCGTAGCCAATGTCCGGGTAGCCCACGAGTTCGTCTTCACGTACACTCACCACCACGGGTAGGTGGTACTTCTGGCCAGCGCGTATCGCAACCACACCGTTCAGATCAGCGCCAATAGCATGCAGCACATCCAGCGGGGTATGCTGCGGAATGCTATTGAGGATGCGCCGCGACACATTCCACCAGCGCATGCCACCGGCCAAACGCGATGACGCATCAATGATCTCTACGTGGCGCGAATCCAGGCCTGGTAGAGTTGTTAGCGGCGACGTCAGGAAGAGATATACTTCATTCGCGACAGTAAGCAATTGGATCAGTTGCCGGTAGACCTGCGCTTTTTGGTACGCAGGATCGATGGCGTGCCCTGGAAGAACGATACCAATTCGCATGGATGATTCTCTTCAGGCCCCAGAAAGCCATACGAAGGCACGCTATGTCTTCCAGCGGGCAGCACGTTCGCTTGTTCTCTCCAGCTCGTCCAGAACCTGTTGGGTGAGCGTACCGTTCTGGAAATGCGCATAGATCACCGCGCCGATGACGGAGGGATATCTTGCATGGCCGATCTGTGCGTTTGGGGCCATTTCAAGGACTTTCCGGGTGAATGGCTCGATCAGAAAATCGCCAGCGCGGAACGTCCCACCGATCTTGCCGATAGTAAATGACTTGTCGGCCAGATCAAGCTGGCGAATGACAGCGCACACTGCATCGCCCAGTTCTTCGCCCGCATTCTTCAAGATCATCTGCGAGACGGGGTCCCCAGCGTCAGCACAACGACTGACATGGCGAGCAAAACCAGCGATCTCGGATTTGCCGAAGCCTTCCTGATGCGCCATTTGGAGCATTTCTTCGGCGCCCCGAAGCTCGTAATGATCCACCATCGCGTCTAGCAGAGGGGTTGGGGGAATACGCCCATCCCAGGCTTTGAAGGCCGTGCGGATCCCCTCCAGGCCAACCCAATAGCCGCTACCTTGATCAGCAAGGATATAATCCCATCCCAGTGTCTTGCAGCGTTCACCCGCTGCATTCACGCCAAAGGCTGAGGACCCTGTCCCCGCGATAACAACAACTCCCGGTTCGCAGGCTGTTGCCCCGGCCCAGGCTATCACGATATCATTCTCGATGAAGTGTTTGCCGCCCAGCCCTATTGGGTCAATTAGCTCCTGATAGACGGCTTTCTGGGCCTCGTGATTGAGGCCGGCCAATCCAAAAACCGCAACGTGGCAATCCTCAAGCGCGACCCCTACTTTTTGGGTCACTTCATGGATCACCTCATGGAGCGCCTGCCGAGCGTTGTCTTTACCCTCGGACAGATAGTTAGAGGCATCAGCTTCCGCCGAGCCCAGGATTGTGCCGTCTTCGTCACATAAGATGGCTACGGTACCCGTTGCACCGCCATCAACACCAATCATGTAACCCATAGTCTGCTTCGACCCTTAAATATCAATTTCAGCGACAGAGATTATAGCATGCGCAGCAATGTAGTGTGAGGCAGTTTAGTGGATCCGGCAGGTATCGTTCTCGCAGGCCGGCCCGCCAAACCAGCGGTTGATTGCATACCGCCGGCGTGCTACCCAACGGTACACCCGGGGGCCCAGCCAGTTCATACCCGGCAGATAGAGAAGCGGGACGAGAAGCCAGAGCAATGGCAGAAAACGGGTGAGGTAGCGCACTGCGAAAAAACCGACCAGCATACGCTTATCCACTGTTTCGACATGGATGGCGCCCACCAGGTCCTCATAACGTAAGTCCGGATACTGCTTCCGGATTATCTTCTGATCCTGAAGGGGTAAGGGCGCCGTGCGCTTGAACCAATCTGTGCGCCGGATCAGCGACATCGACTGACGACAGATGATGCAATTCTGATCGTAGATTACTGTGATCTTAGGCAAAACTTCTCCTTATAGGGGCTTTGAGGTAACTATACTGATTTTAGCATAGGCCACCCCCCTACCAGTTAAATACTCATTGAGAGATTGCGTAACAAGATTGCAATCTGTACAATAAAATCTCAGACCAGTAAAACAAACAGTTGTGTGAAAAATCCTATGGCCACACGCCGCTTTGAAGATGATCTCCCTCCCCAGCCAGATTCGATGCAGGAGCCTGCGCCACAGCCCCCTCAGGAGCCACAGGCCCAGCAGCGACCTGAACAATCGGAACAATCCGAACAACAACGACAACCGCGCCGGCGTGGCTCCAGCCGGCAAATCGCACACATGCCCCGCACGCTGTCCCAGGTGCTTTCTGAAGCCAACGATATGGTCGTGCGTGGCGATTTGTCTGAATACGTGCCGTTGCCAACCGGGTTTGATCCACTGGATGGTTTGATCGGCGGCGGGTTACGTAAAACGGAATTGGTACTTCTTGGTGGTGCGCAAGGTATCGGCAAAACGATCACCGCGTTGCAGATGGCACGCAATGTCGCCATGCGCAAGGATCAATATGCGTTCTATCTCTCCTATGAGCATACTGAAACGCATTTGATGAACCGTCTGCTCTGCCTGGAAAGCATCAATCCACCCGAGGTTCAATTGGATCGCGGCCTACGTCTCAAGGACCTCTATGATATCGTTATTGCCGAGCGCGCACGGTCAACCCTGCGTGGCACAGGGGAAATGGCTTCACTCCAGAACATCCTGCGTGAAAACGAACGGACCACCATGCCGATCGCGCGGATGAACCAGTACGCTGACCGGCTGATTCTGGTCAAAGCAAGCCCGGTCGTGACGACGTTGCGGGCGATCCGCGAGATGACAATGCGCCTGTGCGAGGCGACTGGCGGCAATGTGACCGTGTTTATTGACTACCTGCAAAAAGTGGCCATCTATCCGGAGCGCGCCTCTGACGAAAGTGAAAAGGTAACCATCATCGTTGAGGGGCTAAAGGATATGGCGCTGGCGCTGGGGGTACCCGTAGTCGCAATTGTGGCTGCCGATCGCGAAGGACTTCGCTCAAACCGGCTGCATCTCTATCACCTGCGAGGCAGCTCTGCCCTGGACTACGAATGTGATATCGCGATCATCATGAACAACAAGTACCACATTCTGTCCAAAGATGTCGTCGCCTTTAATCCCTACCAGGCGCGCCAATTCCGCGAATGGGTGGTTTTTACGATTGAGAAAAACCGCGCTGGGCGGGCGATGCAGGATATGGAATTCCACCTGCATGCGCCCTTCTTCGCCTTCGACCCACGGGGCCAGCGCGTCCAACAACAGCTTATTGATGATAAGCTGATCGAGACCTGAGTGAGCGCCTAGTAGCCATAGTGTTCAGGACGGCGGTCGTTCAAGACGGGGATTTCTTGCCGGATTTGATCGACCGCTTCCATATCCAGGTCCACAGTATGGACACCCTCGCCCTCACCGAGTTCGATAACTGTATTGCCCCAGGGATCAACAACCATTGAATGGCCGCAGAACTCGGTCGCAAATTGGTGAGCATCCTCGTCAAAATCATCGCCACCTACCCGGTTAACCGCGACCACATACATCTGGTTTTCAATCGCCCGCGCGCGGACCAGCGTGCGGAAATGCTCAAGGCGGGGATGCGGCCACTGGGCCGGTACGATGACCAACCTGGTCCCTTCAGCCGCGTAGCGACGGAAAAGCTCGGGGAAGCGCAGGTCGTAGCAAATGGCCACCGCTGTCCGGCCCCAGGGGAGATCAAAGGTTAGCGCTGCTTCGCCCGGAGTCAGCCATTTGTGCTCATCCATCAGGGGAAAGAGATGCAGTTTGCGGTAGGCCCCCAGCACACCCCGCTTCGGCGAAATGAGAGCCGCGGTATTTGAGATGCCAAGCCCTCGCTTCTCCAGCATTGACCCCAGGATGTAGAGGTTGTGCTGCTGGGCAAGCGACATCACCTGAGAAAACAGGCCACTCCCCAACGAGCTAGCCAACTCTTTACCTTTGTCCAATGCATAGCCGATATCCCATAGCTCCGGCAATACGACGAGGTGGCCACCCTGGCGCTGTGCCTCCCCAACGAGTTGCTGTACCCGGGACCAATTTACACGTGGATTACCTTTTTTTACATTAAACTGCGCCAAGCTGACGCGCAAAACAGGTGCCATATAACCAACTCCTTAACGCTATTTCCTCCAGCCATGGTTGCCGAAAGACACGCCCAATGCTAGCGAGGCGCGCTATGCTGAGGAGATCGAGCACGATATGCAATAGAAGATTTTGTTCATCACGTTGAAATGATGGTTGTGACGTCGGAATACCCAATCCTTCGGCGAAATCTAGTCATCCAACAGTCAGTATAACTCAGCTTGGTGAAACCCATAAAATCAACCGGGCTGTGACGATACTGGGGCATGTAGGTGCAGCGATCACATATCTGATTGGGCCATCCAGAATGACGTCGCACGGTCCGAGACGGTGTCAATGTCCAGGCCTGTAGTATCTAATTCGGGTAGCCCCAGCGACAGCACGCGCATCTCGCGTTTGAGACGCCCCAGCACAATCGCACGTGAATCTGGATTATGGAAACGTGCGCCCTGAGCGACATGAAAGCGGCGGAGGATCTCATTGAGCGCTGCCGTGAGGCACAAAACCGGCCCCGTCTGACGGGCCTTATCCAAATTAGTGGTATCGAGGAGCGTCGTCCCATTGACAGCAACAACCGAACTACGTACCAGTGACAGCTCGCGGAGTATTTCGGTTTCAAGCGTGCGCAGACGTGCTTCGCCAAATAGGCTACGGATAGTCTCAGCGGGCTGCCCTTCGCGTGCCTCAATCTCGTTCTCAATATCATAAAACGAGACATCCATCCGCTGAGAAATGCGGCGTCCAATAGCGGTCTTCCCGACCCCCATGTATCCTGTCAGAATCAGATTACGATACGGGATTCGATTAATGACAGGCATAATGCATCACACCATCAATACGGATCAACATCGCCAGTCAGGATACCACGCGTCGAGCAGGGGGAGCAGCTCATGGAGTGTATTGATCCTGGCATCCGGTTCAGGAGTCGCCTCCATTCCAGCGGTGATGTCGCCATTGATCCGTAATACTGCCCGCATACCCAGGTTCTTTGCGCCTGCGATATCTGCCCCCAGTGTATCGCCTACGAAGACCGCTTCTGTAGGGACAATTTCGAGCGCCGCCAGCGCCGCCTGGAAAACCGTATGGTGCGGCTTGAGATAACCGATATCAGCGGCAGAGATACACGCCTCATGCTCCAGAAAATCCAGTAGCCCGAAGGTTTTAAGCTCACGCATACGCATACGCATCGGCTGGAAAGCATTGGTAACCACCCCTAGCCGCACCTGGTGCTGCCGGAGCATAGGCAGGACTTCAAGCGCATCGTCAAAAGCGACTACGCCGGGAAAGGGTTCCCAATCAAAGATATCGACCAGTTCATCCTGATCAACGACTCCTGGTGTGGCTCCGAAATGCAGACATGTATCCACTAGAATGGTGCCGATATGAGGAGCTCGGAGAGTCTCTCTGGCAGAAGCCCAGGTCTCGAGGGTTCGTTTCCAGACTTCGTCATGAAACGCATCTTCGTCGTGCTGCGGGGATAGATGATGCCGAACCTGCTCAAATACACGCCCCATGTGACGGCGATTATAATCCGTCCAATCCTCCGCGCGCTGGCTCCAGTCGATGAGTGTATCATCCATATCAAATAGAATTGCTTTTAACATTGGATCCTCGTTGATGCGGTCACTTCCAGTTAATTATAGCAGGATACCTGAAGACGAGAGGAAGAAGCGTGCTCCTAGAAGAAAAACGCCTGGCCAGAAAGCAGCCAGGCTAAGTATTGTCTCATAGATCAGATAAGGAGATTACTCACCCTTAACAGCTTTCTTGAGCTCGGCACCTGCAGAAAACGCCGGGCGCTTGGTAGCAGGGATCAAGACCTTTTCCTTGGTGCGCGGGTTGACACCCCAACGCTCTTTAGCTTCGCGAACCTCAAAGGATCCGAAGCCGGTCAGGACTACTTTGTCGCCGCCCTGCAGTGTTTCCGTGATGACATCCAACACGGCCTTCACCGTCTTCTGCGCATCACTCTTGGTAATGCCAGCCTTGTCTGCCACCGCAGCGATGAATTCGGTCTTATTCATGGAAGCTAACTCCTTTTCGGCAAATGTGGATTAGTCGATTCATGCGCCAAATGGCTGCATTGTACGCAGATAATAGGATTCTGCCAAGTCCCAGTTACCAATTCCACCCAAAATCACCCATTTTCGAGCGCCAGCTTGATCGCTTGGACGATTTCGCTGGGACGTACAGGTTTCGTCAGGAACTGGTCAACCTCGTAACTCAGCGCCGATTCGCGGAACTGCGGATAGGCGGTGATGACAACTAGCCGGACATCAGTCAATGTCGGATTCTGCCGGATAGCTTCAAGCACATCGGGGCCCCGCATATTCGGCATCATCATGTCCAGAACGATCAAGTGGGGTTGTATGCTCTCGAGAGCATCAACAGCAATCGTGCCATCAGCCGCCTCATAGATTTCGTATGCCTCACGCTCCAGAGCTTGACGGTAGATCTGTCGTAGTTCTTCATCATCCTCAATGATCAGGATTCGTATCTGGCTCATCGTTGAAGCTCATTGTGGTTGTTTTAAGTTCATGATAACGCTTCCCATCGGAACAACAAGCGCCAGGGTTAGAATCTCGTTTATCATCGCCTTACTCACGCGGATAACCGGGGTTGGAATACCGATAGCCGTCATCATAGTAGCGCTGCCGGTGCCGGCTATCGCTGTCGCGGCCATATTCTGCTACTGGGCCCTGGCCTGGCTCGGGATACGTATTGTAACCAGACGTCCCACCAGGGTTATAGCCTCCGCTCTGGGGTGGGAGTGCCTGGCCGCCAGTATAGCCACCAGAGGACAACTCCTGCGAATAATCCTGCTCTTCCTGACGATTACGTCGACCTTGCCAGGCTGGTAGACGGACTTGTTGGCCGTTGATGACCATCAGATATTCTGGCATCCAGCCAACCCCAAAGAGCTCTGGGTGAATGTCCTTCTTGTACGGAGTGATGCGGGCCTCATTAATGTCATTCGCAATCTGGGTCCACTTCTCATGCACCTTCTGGAGCTCATACTCGAAGCGCCGCTGCAATTCGTCCATATCCTGTTGGATCTCTACGAGGACCTCGTTGCTCTCAGCAATATCTTCCTTAGCCTGGCCTTTGTAGCGTCGCGCCCGGCTGACACGCGACAGGGTATAGGAGGTGCGGCCCTGGATAAGGCTTAATACCGCCTCACCCATCGTGAACATCTCCTCTTGGCCCAAATCCTTAAACTCCTGTTGGTCAGCACGCAGTTCCCGGACCTCACGCCGATAACGATCATCCAGCCGCTCAAATTCACGCTCAAATTTGCCGGTAACCTTGTAGATCTCTTGATCACGGCCTTCACGTGCGGCGGCCACAACCTGAGCCTGATAGTCGTAGAAACTCATTCCTGGTCTGCTGTATATGTCCAGCGTCGGGTTGTGGAGCAGCGTGATGCCGGCCGTTTTGTAGATGTAATCGACGATTTCTTTCTTCAAGCTTGTTAGACGCGAGCGTTCGGTTATACCTGAAGGAGGATCACCAAAACCAGCATCAGCATTGAACGGTTCATGGGAAATCGACGTGGTGACCACCGGTGGCGCCGTGTGCTGGTCCCAATGTACCAGTCCGGCACGCTCCATATTGAACAAGTGATAAGCATAGATTTCGATGGTATTGACGTCAGTCTTTCGATCAAGATAGCGTACCTGGACCTGAGCCAACAGGAAAGGCGTATAAACCATCAAACTATCGGTAAAATTGGTAGCGCGTTGTTGGTTTAACCGCTCCCAACGAGCAATCGCCTGCTGGAGCGTAATAACGGTCGGCAGGAAGTACTGATCGATACTCGACGCCAGCACCGGGCGCTGGAACGTATAGCCTTCGGGGAGTTGGTCGTCGTTTGTCACGGCAAGCTGGTTTGCCCCAGATACACCGGTTTGGGCAGGCTGTTGCTGGCTACTGCCGCCCCAGGCAGGTGGCGGGCTATAGCTACTACCCATGTTGCGTGACGCCTCAGCTGAATAGGGTGCCGGTGGCGGGTTAGCAGTTTGCATCCCCTGGTTCTGGAAGGGTGCTGTTGGCGGTTGATACTGTTGGGGCGAATACGGCTGCGACTGGTCATGGTACGGTGCCGTCGGTGGTTGGTATTGCTGTGGCGAATACGCCTGTGATTGACTGGCATATGGCGCGGTTGGCGGCTGATACTGCTGCGGTGAATAGGCCTGCGATTGGTCACCATAGGGAGCATTGGGTGGCTGATACTGCTGGGGCGCCGGTGGTACGGCGCTCTCGGGCAGAGTTGGCGGTGGTGGCGGGGCACCCCCGGCTCCACCTGGTGGCTCTGGCAATGATGGTGGCGGAGGCGGTGTCCCACCCGCCGACTGGTTTTGGGGAAGTGGTGGCGGCGGTGGCGGCGTATAGCCCTGCTGCCCCCCGGTCTGTTGCTCAAAGCCAGGCGGTGGCGGCGGCGTATAGGCGGGGCGAATAGTCCCTGCAGCTTGGCCATACTGTTGGGCCTCGTATTGCTGCTGTTGCTGACCATAGCCTTGTGTTCCATATGGCTGCTGCTGACCATATTGCTGGGCTGGCGGTTGGCTTCCCTGCCATTGTTGGGGCTGCATCGCACCCGGCGACGTTGGTGCCACTTGATTCTGCATCGTCATTTGTGTTAGATGGCGAATCTGCTGTCGGCTGAGCGGCCCAGCCAGGAACGACATCGCCCACCGAGAATGGATCAGGCTGGGGCCACGCGGATCGTGGACGTTGTTCATCACGAAGACACGCGGATCAACTGAAGAGATCAGGTTGTCAAGCGTCTGGACGTCGAGCGGGTTGTTGGCGGTGGACGCAGTCGTGAGGCCATCAAGAACACGCTTCTTATCATTCTCCGTCTGGAGACGGCCAATGAACCAGGTTCCGGCGTTCGTCAAGCCTTTGTAGTCCAGGTCACCGGGATTTTGCGTCGCCAAGACAGTCCCAATCCCAAAAGCACGTCCTTGCTTGAGAAGACGCATCAGCGGCTCTTTGGTTGGCGGATTCTTCGGATAAGGCGGGAAGTGACCGAAAACCTCATCGAAGTAAAGCAGCGCGCGCAAGCTAGACGTCCCACGCATACGGCGCATGCCCGCCAGGATACTCTCCAGAATGAGTGTAATAATGAAGCTGCGCTGGTTCTCACCCAGATGCGCCGTATAGAAAATGTTGACGCGCGGTTTGGGTCCCTGGGGTGTGTTGACATACAGCAGATTCTGAAAATCGAGCGGCTCGCCCTGCAGCCAACTCTGGAAGCTGGGTGAGGCGATGATATTGTTCAACTCCATCGCCAGCTTGAAGCGATCTTTCTCGGGAAATAGCGTATTGATGTCAAAGACGCCGAGCTTCTCAAAAGGTGGCTTCTGTACTTGTAGGATGATGTCTTGAAGAGTTACATCAATGCCATTACGCCACGAATACTCGAAGATATTCGAAATCAGGACATGCTCGCGATCTTTGACCGGGTTCGCACTAATCCCGATAAGCGCCAGGAGCGCGGTAGTGAGGGCCCGGATATGCTCACGATGATACTCTTCTTGGCCGGCCCAGCCTTCACGCGGGGCGCGCATGGACGCCAGGATACTGATAGGTAAGCCCGCGTCTGAGCCAGGTGTATAGATGCCAAAGTGAGCACTGTTCTTGAAAGCAGCAATGCGCTGGGAACCAATTCCCCAGCTATCCAGTCCCTCGCGCCAGCGTTGTGCAATATCCTGGGCATATTCTTCTACGGATAACCCTGCCCTGGCCGCATCACCAGCGTTTATCCACGGCATAAAGCTTTGTGGGTGCAAGTCCGGAAAGGCCAATAGGAGGTTGGTGATATCGCCTTTGGGATCGATGATGATAGCGGGAATACCATCCAGGATCGCCTCCTCAAGAAGCGTAATGCACAGGCCGGTTTTACCGCTACCCGTCATACCGACCACCACCGCATGGGTTGTCAAATCTCGTGATTCATAGTAGACAACTTCATCCGATAGCTGTTGATTTGAAGGTTCATAATAGCGGCCAAGGTAGAAGTTGGATGGGGCTTCAATAAAGGGCATAACACCTGTTCCTTGCCATATCCGGTTATGCGATGACTATGGGAGAAGCAAACTGATTCCTAATATACCATAAAACGCAAAGGAATAGCACGGATATTCTAATTACCCGGTGGATTCGGAGCCGGGATCTCCTTCAGGCGGTCAAGCGCACCCCGTACCGCGTCGAGTTGGTCACGGTCCTCGGGAACTTCGCCATAGCGCACGGCGACATAGGCGTTTGTAATCGTGCGGATATGCTGTTGGCCCCCTGGAAAAGCCTGAGCCAATAGGTGACGATACTCATAGGGCGTCTGGGAGGCCCCGCGTGGGAAGCCGCGTTTGTTCCCCATGCGTTCCATACGTGCATAAGCCCATCGGATCGTCAATGCGCCAAATAGATCGCGCCCGATTCCGTACTGCCCCACCAGACCAAACCAATCCCCAAGCTTCTGCAGCCGCTTCATTAGTGCCTTACCGAGGCCACGAATGTTCTCACGCTCATCAATCGACTCGCTGTCTTCATCGACGAAGCGGTCGTCCTGCGGAGAGAAAAAGACGACCAGCCAGAAAATCACGATGACGGCAATCACCCCGAGCACGCAGATCAGGACAACGCCCTCTGTAGCAAAGGCAATGATCTCTTGCAACGTCTCGCCAAGCTCAAAGGGTTCGTTTTCACCGCCTGGGACAACCTCGCGTTCTCCACCACCTTCCAGTTCCTGTTCCGCTGGCGTATCACCGCTGAGGGCTTCCGAGAGCCAGTTGAAAAATATGTTGGCGACATATAGAAATGGTGAGGCAATGATGAAAATCAGCGTCAGCAAGAACGTCAAGATGATCTCGAATGCCCGCCCCCCCTGATCACGGTCGATTCCAGCCAGAAGCAATGATAGAACAAAGCCAATCGCTGTCACAACAACCGTAATGGACGATAGGAAACCGAACCACGGCAACCCAAATCGCTGCTCGCGGACATCTGCGTCCAGCTTGAGAGCATTGGAACGCGAGAGTGCACTGGCCATTAACATCGCAGCGAAGAACAGCGGCATAATCGCGAGCATTTCCTCCTGCAGCTCACTATAAGAGAAGATAGCAGTCAGGAAGAACATCATAATAGCAAGGCGCATCATGATTCCCACACCCACTGGCTCCAGAGAAGAACGACCGATGCTGGCGCCTCGGGTATGCACCCACACAATTAAGGGCAGGATGATGAACCCTTCCGGGAGGATTGGCCGGGTGACATCAAACGCTCCCAGATAGTCAAACGTCATGCTATCGCTTTGATCGGTCAAGATTGGCAACACAGAAATACTAACCAGCAAGCCTAGCGCCATTGCCAGCAGAAGGATCAGTCGTTGGCGGGTAGCCACCATACGCCGACGGATGAGCACACGACGGACAATCAACGCGGCGAGGAGATTGCCGCCGACCAACGCCATCATATTGTCCAGATTCATGGGAATCGGATCATCAAAAATTGGCGACCGGATGGTCATCTGCACGAAGGGTGCAAACCACAGGATCTCAACGATTGCGACACTTAAGTAAAGCAGTGTATAACGCCAATCCCAGGCTGTGGTCACCGGAATTGTCGGCGGCGAATAGGGTGCTTTTTGCGCTTGTTGCATCGTGGTTTTCCAAACCTATTGAACAGTTTCAAGCATTTGCTCCTGGGCTGCACGTTGCTCCAGGAAGCGTTGGCGTGCCGTCAGACGACGTTGCTGTTCTTCTTTGGAGATCCCAACCAGCTCACCTTCGGTCCAGTCTGGTTCATCTTTTGGAATCGGCACATGGTGATGCGGTACGTTATGGATTGAATCTGGCTTCTTCTTGCCCAGCGTGACCCAGACCACCTGACGGCCACTATTCATAAGCCGCTGGGTAGCCGTGGCGATCATGTCACTGATGAATGGGGTGATCATGACAATTGTAGCCCCCAGTGGCAGTTTGGGGCTTTCGCTGAGGACATAGCGCCCGAATTCGCCTGTGACAAAGTATTTGACACCTGCCAGGGCCTCCAGGACCATACGTAGCTGGTTGGATCTACGGCCGGGCGGAATCCGGACGGGCTGATCGGCGCGGGCATAGGCGCCGTTACACACCAACCCAAATGCATAATCCTGTTCAGCGGCCCAATTCGCCAGCGAAGCGGCCACGGAGAGGGTGTACTCCATCATATCCGGCCAGACGCCGCGCCAGAAATGCTCAAATGAGGCAATGTTGACGGCAAAAACGACATTGATTCCCCGTGTCGGCTCGTAGATTTTGGATTGGAGCTGGCCAGCACGAGCAGTCGCTTTCCAGTGAAAATCGCGAAACGTATCGCGCGGCTGATGATCGCGAATACCAATGACCCGGCTGGGATCCTCAAACAAACGCCGCTTGACACGGCGGTCACCGAGCGGATCGTGAAGCGGAAAACCGAGCTCCTCCAGCGGAATGAGTTGTGGATAGACGACCAGGTAGTGGCGTCGCTCCTCAGTCACGACCAGGCGCTCGAACAGGCTGAACGGATCACCGGAGAGGATGTTTGCCGGCCCAATCTCATAGACACCGCGACGGTGGGCCTTGAGTTCGTAACGGCGGCGGACGCGCTCGTACCATCGCAAGGAATACGCATTTACCAGGACGCCTTCGTTGGGATCGCCATTGCTTTCCGCCAGCACGTCTTCCTGCGTAGGCGAGAAGGCAAATGGCCAATTATCCTCAACCTGGATCCAGGTCACAGGCAGCCATTTGCGGTTTTCCATAACAATCTCGACCTCCGTGATCTCGCCAGGAAAGGCATGGGTGTGGTGAAATCGCCGCTGGTAGAAGATCCCGAATAACGTATTGCGACTCCATAACCAGGCCAATACCACCACCGTCAGCAAGAAGGCAGTCAAGGCGATGAGAGTCTGGTTGCCGGTGATAAGCCCGATGACAAAGGCGAGGACGGCTAAACTCACATAGCGATGGTTGACCAGCGCGTTGATCGTATCGCCGCTGCGCTGGATGAGTTCCGCATATAGCGACTCTTCCTCTTCGCGCTTCTGGGATTCGATCTCTTCAATTGACTCAACCTCGAAGCCACGGGGTTGCTGCATACCGTTTACTCCACGGGGACCGGCACGGTCTCGACGATACCTTCGACGATTTGCTCAGCAGTGCGCCCACGCAACAGTGTTTGCGGGCTAACCACAACGCGATGCGTCAAGACATAGGGTGCCAGGAACTTGGCGTCATCTGGCAGCACATAGTCCCGCCCATCAATTGCCGCCCAGGCCTGGCTGATACGATAGAGGGCTAGCGTTGCCCGCGGGCTGGCACCAAGGTCAAGTTCGGGGTGGTCGCGGGTTGTGCGTATGATCTTGACGATATAGTCCTGAACGGCATCGCCCACCAGGATATCACGCACGTCCTCGCTGGCCTGAACAATCTCGCCCGCGTCTGTCACTGGTTCCAGCGTTGTCAAAGGGTCTTGCTTACGGAAGCGGCGCAGCAGGTTGTTCTCCTCTTCTTCGCTGGGATAACCCACCGCCAGACGGATCAAGAAGCGGTCCTGCTGGGCCTCGGGCAGTGGAAATGTGCCTTCAAGCTCGATGGGATTCTGGGTGGCCATAACAAGAAAGGGACGTTCCAGTTGGTGCGTGACACCTTCCAGGGTGAGTTGCCGTTCCTGCATAGCTTCAAGAAGCGCACTCTGAGTGCGAGGGGTAGCCCGATTGATCTCGTCAGCCAGGACAATCTGGCTCATGATCGGCCCGGGACGGAACTCAAAATCCTGGGATTTCTGGTTGAAGTAGTTCAAACCCGTGACGTCACTGGGGAGTAAGTCAGGGGTGAACTGGATACGCTGGAAATTGCAGCCGAGGGAGGCTGCGAGAGATTTCGCCAGTGTAGTCTTGCCAGTACCCGGTACGTCTTCTAACAGGATGTGGCCCTCGCTAAGCAAAGCGGCAATGACCAGGTTCATGACCTCTGTTTTGCCAACCATCACCTGCTGGATGTTTTCCCGGATACGGGCCGCACTATCAGCAATAAAGTCCATACAAGATTCTGCCTCATTATATTGAGTGAAGTAAGGGATGCACCTATAGAGTTTACTCGCTGGCGGGGTTCTTGGATTAAAACCCGCCAGCTTATCAGAAATATTTGCAAAATTGACACGGCCTCGGGCAGATTTGGGGCCCCAGGTACAAACTCAGTGCTGACCTGGCGGCATTCTTGCGGACTGCTATCCATGCCGCCACGTCCCGCCGGGGTATTGGCCCCTTGAAGTGTCACCTACACGGGTGGCCAGGGATAATTGGGACCTCCGGGACCGGGATAGGGAAAAACACCTCTTTCTATCAGCTTCTGGG
>JAADYW010000100.1 GCA_010092845.1 Chloroflexota bacterium | reverse complement strand
GTGTCATCACCGCCTTGATCTTGTGGGCTGAAGACGTAGCCCCCGGGAAGCACAAACTGGATGCGGTACGTTCCGTTCGCTACAGTGAAGCTGTAAGAGCCATCCGCCAGGGTCGTGGTGGTGTCCAGCAGAGTGTCCGACGGGTCGAGCAAATTGACAGTAACACCAGCGATACCGCTTTCACCCGGGTCCTGGTTGCCATCCCCATCGGTGTCGTCCCCGACGAAATCACCGATCAGGGCATCGGTCAGCGACTGCACCTCATAGGCGCCGATATCGCAGAAGCCCGCGGGGCCGTCGGTAATCGTCCCGATATCAACCGGACGGGTCAACCCGCGCTGGTCATTGGCCAGGGCCGGGCAGTTACCCTGGTCGATAGCCGCGCTGGTTGGCTGGAGGCGGTGGGTATCCGTCGGACCGCCATTACTGCCCAACGGATCCAGTTGGGGATCGACGTTCTGGTTGTTGGTGGTCGTGCCGGTGATGGTACAGGCGGTCTCGTCCTGGATGATGTTGTAATCCAGCGAGACCAGCGTACCAGGTGCCGTATTCGCACAGTCCGGACCGGTGGCCGCGGTGTTATTACTCAGGATGGTGTTCCCGAAGTCGATCGTGCTGCCGGCATCCGCGGTGTTGAAGATACCGCCGCCGTTGCCGCTGTTGGCCTGGTTGAAGGCAACGGTTGCGCTGTCAATGGCGATGTCACCGGTATCGTTGTAGATACCGCCACCGCTGGCGGTTGTTGTGTTGCCACTGACGGTGCTGTTGATGATATCTGCGGTACCGCCGGTAATGGCGATACCGCCACCGCCAATCGCGCCACCGCCACTAACGCTGTTGCCGTTGATGGTGCTCGTGGTCACAGTCAGTGTGCCGCCATTGGAGTGGATACCACCACCGCCAAATGTCGCGGTGTTTCCGCTGATCGTGGTGTCGGTTACGTTGGCGGTACCGCTGTCGTTGAATACGCCACCATTGCTGCTCGCTCCGGTGCCATCATTGTTGCTGATGGTGGTTGTCTGTAGCGTCAGCGTACCATTGGTGCCATTGTAGACACCACCCACCAGCGGGGCGGTGTTGCCATCAACGACTGCACTGGTGAGGATCAGCTCGGAGTCGCTATTGGTGCCCGTCACCAAGTTGGCCACGCCACCAGCGCCACTTGCAGCACCCGTGTTGCCGTCAATTGTGGTGCCGGTAACCGAGAGGCTGATGCTGTTGTTATTGAGCGCGGCCTCCACATGCAGACCGCCTGTACCACCCGACGACGTGTTACCGGTGATTGCACCGCCGCTAATGGCCGGGGAGTCGATGTCTTGCAGATGAATGCCTGCACCACCACTGGCCGAAGAATTGTTGGAAACAGTGGTGTCCGTCATCGTGAAGCTGGTGGCGGGTGTTGCCACTGTGTTGCGGGCGAAAATACCCCCACCCGCCCCATTGGTGGCTTGATTGCTGCTTATAGTGCTGTCCGTAATCGTGAGGTCGCCATCATCAACCGCGTAGATACCACCGCCGCCATCCGGGGTGGCGCTGGCCGTATTGGCCGCCACGGTACTGCTATCAATATTGACCACGTTGGTGCCCTGCGCCGATGAATACTGGGTGTAGATACCGCCACCACGTTGAGCCGTGTTGGGGAAGCCGGCCGCACCAATCTGGGAGTTCTCCAGGATGTTCACGGTACCGAACTGGTTGAAGATGCCACCACCGTTCAGCGACGCCGAGTTGTCCCGGACCACCGTGTTGCGTAAGGTGACCGAGCCAACCTGGTTATAGATACCACCACCGGAACCAGGATTGATATTGCCGCCCTGGATGGTCAGATCGCGGAACTCGACATTGGCACCGATGATGTGAAAAACACGGTCATTGGTCGTGTTGTCGATGATCGTTGCACCGGGACCCGCACCGACGATCGTGATATTACCGCCGGTGGAGATGATGTCCAGGTCCCCGGTTGCGGCGCTGTCGTCACCAGCACCACCAACGTTCAGCGTATAGGTATTGCTACCGAGGTTGATGGTGTCCGCACCGGGTAGGGCGTTGGCCTCCATGATGGCCGCACGCAGCGTACAGGTGCTATTCCCAGGGGCCGTTTCACAGACGCCATCGCCAGGGACGGCATCTGCACCATCACCGGTATCGTTTACTGTCAATGTCGCGGCGTAGGCCGTCGGTAGTGACGGCGAGCTGTTGATCGGAAGAATGAGCGCAAGCATTAAAATAAGGTAAAAGGTGTATCTAGATAGCTTGTTTTTCATCTGCAGCGCCTTTGCTAAGACTGGTATGCAAGCAAAATCGCCTGAACCGGTTGTCGGACGACAGGACTGGCGGTTTGTGGTTCATGCAATGTCTTTGTTCTATCTCCATTATAGAGGAGTTTAGTCTATTCTGCTGGTTTGTGGCAAACCGAGGCTTGGGTTTTCAAACCCTGGCGCAGGTTTGTAAGGCTGGTGTCAAGATGTCTTGTCAACTGGTAACAAAACAGCGCTATCCCAGGTACAACGCGGGATTAATCGAAGTTCTCAAAGCGCCAGGCCCCATCTTCATAGACCATCGTGATATAGACGGGCTCATCACGGGTCTCTTCGACCATCGTGCCATCCTGGCCGAGAGCCGCGATTGTCCAGCGTCCGCTCATTTCGACAACGACAACCAGCGTCGCCACTTGAGAGTACAGGCCGAATTCTGCTTCGCTGAGATCAATACTGGCCAATGCCGTTGCATTTCGCTGGCAGAGCTCTTCGACTTGAGCGCGCTGGTCATTGACCGTCAGCTCTCGACAGGTCTCGACGTCGCCCTCGTAGAATGCTTCGACAAATTCTCGTGCCGCCTCGACGGGATCGCCCTCGGGAACAATGGGCGTGGGTTCCTCTTCCTGGCATGCAGTGAGTGCCATGCCGGCGATCATCGTGACGAGCAACCAATGGAGTAAGGAGGTTATTCTCATATTCAGGTTATCCCCAGGTCCGGGCTACACCTGATGATTGAGCGAAAATCCGGTCGCTTTTTGGTACACTATACACTGAGGTTCCCAGGAAGGAAAAGACACTGAGGCAGCAATATGCAGTCGCACGAGCTTGCTAAGCAGTTTGCCCGTTCTTATGCGCAATATCGACGTTCCCGGACAGGGCAGCCCGGTGCTACTCCGCCCGCGATTCTGTATATCGTTGGGGTAGACTGCCCATTTGATCCATCCGAGGTAACGATACTGGCATCACAAACGGCGCGCATCTTGCGGGTGCCAGGTGGCCTGGTACCTCCGCAAGGGTTAGGTGATATTTATATGTCCGGCGCGATCGAGCTGGTTCTATCTGAGCTGCCAAGCATCCGGCATATTGTTGCCCTGGCCCATACCCAGTGCGCTTTCCTGAATAAACTCGCGACCGGTGTCGAGCCGCTGCAGTTCTCAAACCTGCCGCGGCTGCTGGCGATGGCCGATTTTGCGCGCGCCCAGGCCGCAACACGCGCGGACCCGTCAACGGATCCAGTGGCCTATCAGCGGGCCTTGCTGGAGGCTTTTGTGCAACGTAATGTCGAGAGCTTGCGGGAAATCGAGATCGTGAGACGTAAGGAGCAGGCAGGGGAATTGACCCTGCATGGCTGGTACATCGATACCGAAACTGGCCAACTCGTGACCTATGACCAGCAGCAGCGTGGATTTGTATCCGCCAATGAACCGGCTGGTACTGACGTCAAGCCATCGGGCGAGGTATCATCAGCAGAGCCAGAACCTGGGGTGTTGGCCGCAGCCCCGGCGCTAGCTGAAGTGCTTGGAGAGGCTAGCGCTCGGATGCCTGATACTCCTGGCGACGATACGATGGAACAGGTTCCTAGTAGTGCGCCACAACCCCTTGAAGAAGCCCTGATACCGGTGGATGTCGCTCCAGTTGAGATCCCCGATGTATCGCCGTCGCCGGCGGCACCCGCACCCGTAACCCCTGCCGGCACCCAGCCCGTGCAGCGTGTCTATCCATCGGATATCGCGCCGGCTACAGCAGGGAATCTGCCCAGAGCCGAAAAGAGTAGCGCCGGTGCTGCTGTGTCTGCCTCATACCAGTCAGCAGGGCAACCGTTGGATCCTGTGGTCAATGCATTGCCGGACCTCCTGGACAACATCAAGCGGCCTGCCCAGCGCATCCGGGTGCGTCAGTTGCTCAATCGGTTGCATCGTCCCGAACAATGGCAATCCGTCCAACATGTGGTTGAGGCTATGAACACGCCGGATGTGCGGCAGGGGCTGCGCGAGATATCGATTGAACTCACCAGTCCGCAAGCCCGACGCGAGTTGCGCCGCATTATCTCGGGACTTGCGCCGCTCGCGGGCCCTGCGTCGCAACCGGCGCTATCGGAAATCCAACAGGAGTTTCTGACTGTCCTGGAACGTCTCCAACGGACGGTCCCCAGGAGTGAGAAATCGGGATAGCCAAGGCTGTGAACCATCTGCTATAATTGTTGCGCTACTATAGCAGGATACCTGTAGTGGTGAAATGTCTTTACTGACCAAAAAGCGATTGAATGGTCACGCAGGGTTCCATATCTTGAAATTTTGTGCTCCAGTGTGGAAAGGAGAAGCGGCGTTGTCCGCCCCGGTTTATGAGGCGGTGCTCTACGCCGGAATGTGATGAAGGTTCGTGCTTCAGTACGGAGAATGTGCGCGAGTTGCAAGTTTGTGCGGCGAAAGGGTGTGCTCTATGTTATTTGCCCCAAGAACCCCAAGCACAAACAACGCCAGGGCTAAACCACAACCGTGGGATTTGGCCAGTTAAGGCGGGCACCATCTTACAGAGTGGTGGCCCGCTTTTGATTCCGGCTTCCTTGCGGCGTGCCTAGAATCACAATAGGGCTGCCGCAGTCGACAGCCCCGTAGTGCTGGATGTCTCGCTACATGTTAACGGAGTTGGATCGTGCAACTGCCGGCCTGAGTTTCGCAAACCCCCAGGAACCGTGGCCCATCCAGGACCGAGAACGTTTCGAATTCCGGATTCCAGAAGACGCGCTCCAGGTCCGTGAACTCGTTGGCTTCTAGATAGAGTGGGTCGCATCCGTCGACTTCAGTTGCTGGTTGATCGCGTAGCCGGATCTGGATGCACGCCGATGACGAGAACTCTCTGAGATCCAGGCTCGCGAGGTCGTCTGCGTTTTCCAGTTCGTAAGCACGTGTATCATCGAGCCAGGTGAAGTACAACTCCTGCAAATTCACCGTGGCGGCCTCACTACTGACTTGAATTGTGAAGGTATCCTCCTGGTAACTGAAGAGGAGCTGTACACTGGGAACACCGGGATCTGGTGTCGGGGTGGGGGCGGTTGCAGGATCGGCGTAGGTGACGTCAGCGTGGGACCGTACGATCACCCCTTTCTCATCCTGCAGCTCGACCCAAACCGTCTTTTCGCCATACCCTTCGGAAAGCTGCCAGTCTACTTCAAAGTTATTGTCATCCCATGACATCCACTCAGCGTCTTCGATCTCATCTTCGCGATTGGAGATACGGACCTCGTTAGCGCGTTGCATGGTGTCTGCGTCTGTCTCATACGCCAGCGAGAATTCGTTGTGGATATAAAGATTGACCTTGCGACTGTACACGGTTTCTGCGCCGTCATTGATGACTAAGGGTATGCCGTTCGGTTGCGCGCCCATCACGACCACATAGACGTATTGGATTGTGCCGCCTTCGACTGCCACGCGGGTTGTAACCGCGACACCGATCTCACGGTAAAAAGTACTCTCGAGGATATCGACGATTTCGGGTAGCCAGATTTCGGTGAATTCCGCGGGGGTTTCGATGCCGATATGGTTGATTGCTTGGTTGATGACACGTTGGCCACCATCAGGCCAGGTAGGATAGCCTAGATCGCCCGCCAGAGCACGTGGTACCGAGGTATACTGTCCGGTAGCACTGAGTTCGTTTGCAATCGTCTCTGCAATCTCATCGAGTGTGGCATTCCGCCCGAGGGGCCTCAGATTCTGTTCAATCAGGCCCTGATTAATCTCTTGATAGGTTTCTTGAGCTAGTTCTGGCTGACTCTCGCCAGTGGGGTCATCCTGTGCACTGATTGGGGTGGGAAAGAAAGCGATGGTCAGCAGACTGATGGCGATTAATGGTATGAGAAGACGGTACAT
>JAADYW010000099.1 GCA_010092845.1 Chloroflexota bacterium | reverse complement strand
CTTTATATGCAGCCAGCCCTTTATCACCATGCGTCTCATGGCGTGCCTTGATATCCATGGTTTCTAGCGTGGCCTGTATCACCTCGGCCAGTTCCACTGCATCCTCTATGATCAGCACTTTGTGCATGGGACTTCTCGTTTCTTATGGCTGCTAACGGATCGTTGACGATTATAGCACACATAGAGTATAAGCCGCACAGTTGCGCAGTTGGATACAGCGTAACGCGCAGGCCCAGTGCGGACACGGTGTCCTGATCCATAGAATTTGCGCCAGGGGACACCCTGCTTTAGCGGGGAGAGTCGTCACTTTCCCTTGTCGAATATGGGACGACCCGATACGATCTAAGCTCACTGTGAACAGTGCCGCAGTATGTCTATCGGTGGCTTTGGCACGCCTTAGGTTCTTATGGCGTGGTATAATGGTTCTGTTAAATTTGGAAACACGGTATTCGTCTCTTCCCACAAAGCAGCCCAAATGCCATGAAAAGCCTATTACCTGAGGGCGAATATGCCGAAGACGTCTATAATCAGTCGCTGATTGTTGACTGCAATATCATTGCGCTGGAGGATTTTCAGGTAAGGCTTGCGATCTCCGCAGTTATCACCTCACCGAGAGTATCCTCAAATGCAGAACGAGACATCTTCCAAGCACGACCGAGCGTCAATGCCAGGAGCATTGTTCGGACGGTTGGCCGAAAATTGAAACCTATCCTAACCTTGGTAAACCAGACCAGGCAGAGATTATAACTTCCTCTGGCCACGAGCCACCTGGTTGCTGGAATTGCAGAAAGGAGTGCTGCAGTATAGCTTGATGGTATATAAGCTGTACGCACTATTAGGTCATTATGATCAGGATTCACCCCAAATACAAGATTCTGATAAGCTATGACATCTTGCCCGAGTCGCAAGAGGTCTATTATCGCTTTGTCACGACAGAGTTTGTTCCGGGCCTGCGTGACCTGAAGCTTTATATGATCGATGTACACCAAACAATGTGGGGCGATTATCCCTTGCGGCTAGCGGAATTTGTCGCCGAGTCCTTAGAAATTGTGCGGGAAGCCTTCGCGAGTGACAAATTCAGGGAGTTGGAAGAGAAATTCCTGCAATATACTACCAACTATAGCCGCAAAGTTATTCCCTATCGTGGAGGATTCCAGCTTTGACGACGGGTTTCTGGCTTCAAGCCTAGCGATGTACAAAGACAAAAGACAAATGTGGGGTGTCTCCTCTTGCCCGGAACATTCCGTGCTGGCAAAAGGGAATTGATATAGACTGGCAAGGGGCCAGGACACGATATCATGCCAGTGCATTTCCTGCCTTGGCCTTCACGTTGGTATTTCTGGATTAAGCTGCGTGCAATTCAATTAAGGAGGACGGGCGCTTCTCATCCTGGCTCAGGTAAGGGATTTTCGCGCCTAGAATTTCGATGAAGTTAACAGTTGTTCTGCCAACCTACAATGAGGCTGAGAATCTGCCCCAGATGATTGAAGCCCTATTGTCACTCGATATCCCTGACACCGAACTGTCTATCCTGATAGTGGATGATAACTCCCCCGATGGTACCGGACGAATCGCTGATGAGCTTGCGGCCGAAGTGCCCAACCGCATAGCGGTACTGCACCGGCAAGAAAAAGCCGGATTGGGTAAGGCCTACCGTGCCGGGTTTACGCATGCCCTGCAGAATGGCGCAGATGCCATACTGCAGATGGATTGTGATTTTTCCCACCAGCCAAAATATATACCCGTGATGGTTGAGCAACTGCATTCCTACGATATGGTACTTGGCTCGCGGTTCATCAAGGGCGGTAGCGTCGACGAAAACTGGGCCTGGTGGCGTAAACTCCTCAGTTGGTTTGCCAATAGCGTCTACATTCGGCTTATTCTCCGGACCCGTACTCGTGATATGACGGGAGGCTTCAAGCTCTGGCGCCGCACGACCTTGATCGGCCTGGGCCTCGATCGGGTGCGCTCCAATGGCTATGTCTTCCAGGTCGAGATGACCTATGTTGCGCAACGCCTGGGATACAAGATCATCGAAGTCCCTATCTATTTCCCTGATCGAGAGATAGGGGAGTCGAAGATGAGCTTCCATATTCAATATGAAGCTGCTGCACGTGTATTCCAGGTCTGGTGGAGACACCGTAACCTGACCGCCAAAGACCGCGCAACAACCATTCCTCAAATCGAATGACCACTCAGCGGAGTATCGCTATCATCGCCGGCGCGTGGACAACCGATAGCGACGTTACCCAGAGTTTTGTTTCTCGGTGCCTGGTTGATCCTAATGGCGGTGTCAATTCTGCATCGAGGGCGCGAACGGCGCCTTCTTCTGGGCAGTCATTCGCGATATATGGTCAAACGCCAATCGTAAGATTCTTCAAACCATCATCACAAAACTATTACTGAATATTACGTTGATCTCGTTAGCGGCAGAGTTGCGTTTTTTACGCAGTCGTAGGATAATCGAATCTAAGCGGAAAAAATCGGTTTATCCCGCAAAGAAGCAGTATTCCATGTCGATGATTAACCTTAAAGACTATCTGCGTGAACTCGATCATTTGCTGGATCAGCAAGAATATGAAGAAGTGATCGGGCACTGTCGCCACATCTTGCAACATTTTCCCAAGAACATTGACACCTATCGTGTCTTGGGCAGGGCCTTGATTGAGAAGTCTCGCTTCGATGAAGCTGAACAGGTCTTCTTGCGCCTGTTGAGTGCTGTTCCGGGCGATTTCGTTGCCCATGTTGGTCTCAGCGATGTTTACCAATACCAACAACGATTGGATCGGGCGATCTGGCACCTTGAACGTGCTTTTGAGCAGCGCCCGAACGATAGCAAATTAACGGACAACCTCCGGTTGCTTTATGAGCAGTATACCGGGGATCGTCCCACAAAGATTCAGCTCACCCGGGCGGCGCTGGCACGTCAGTATTCTGCGAGTCAGATGTATGAGCAGGCCATCAGCGAGCTACGCCAGGCCCTCAAAAACGCTCCCCAGCGGCTTGATTTGCGGATTCTTCTCATGCAAACGCTTTGGGATGCCAACCACTTCGTCGAAGCCGGCGAGACGGCACTCGCTATCCTGCACGACGCCCCGGACTCGCTCGAAGCCAATCAGTTCATGGCCCAGCTATGGTTAGCCAATAAGCGGCCTGATGAGGCGCGCCCATTCCTGGAACATGTCGAAGAGCTGGCACCCTATCTTAGCCTTGAGCTAATTTATCACACGTTTGATCCTGCAGCCCCGGTACCAGAGGGGACCCTGCGGCTACCGCGGCTGGAGTGGACCGCTGAAGCCGCCACCACAATGGTTGATGCCTCAACACCCGATTGGTTTGATGAGATCGGCGATGCCTTTGACGGCGCGAGTTTGCAGCCCGCAGTGCCTGATACCAGCCGCGCCGACGCGTCGGTTCCAGATTGGGTAGGGGGTATGGATCAAGCCGGTACGCAGGATGAGCCTAGTATGTGGTCAACAACCCCGGGGCTAGGATTCGAGACGAGTCCATCAGCATCAACTGCTGAGCAGCCAGAATCTGTTGAGGATTGGTTTGCCGGTATCACGGGGGAGCTGCAACAAGCGGAACCTACCTCCGCAGGGCCATCAACAGATGATCTTCCTAACTGGTTTGGTGGTACGGATACGTTCTCTGCAGATACTGAGCATGAACAACCTGTTACTGAGATGGAGCTTCCCGACTGGGCGGATTTTGCGGCGCCTGATGAGCGCTCCGGATCAGATATGGACGCTATTGAGTCACCTGCATTGGAGGACTGGCTGGCCTCGTTTAGCGGAGACGAGCCTGCCAGCGATCAGGCCGGTCAGCCTGACAAGTCATCTGCGCCTGAGCTTCCCCCGGATGAGGGATTCGACTGGGTGTTTGAACCGGAGCAGAGCCTCGATACCGGTCCAGAGCCAGAGCAGCAGGCTGTTGAAGATGAGCCCGATTTCTTCCTTGAACAACCCGCGGCACCTGGTGCCGAAGAACCATTGTCCTCGAGTGGTTTCACAGGCTTGCTCGAGGAAATTGGCGGCTTTGATCCGGGCAGGCCCCGCGAAGAGCGAGCGTCTGAGGCAGAGGCTGAAGACCCGCCATTGAGTGAGATCGCTGACGAATTCGAGCGCCCGCCCGAAGATGATTTGGCCGATATAATGAATGCGACGCGTGCGCCGTCACCTGACGAGGTGGCTGCATTATTGGCGGCGGCACGTGGAGACGATACTGGCGCGTTGACAGACCAATCCCACGAAGCTCCACCTGAAGGGGAAGGACTGCAATCCCCGGAAACTGCGGACGATGCCGGTGAAGACGATGTGTTGCCCGACTGGCTGGCAGAGGCTGAATCTCACCAGCCCTCGCCTCTGGATGAAGACCAGGAGTTTGCCATGTTGTTCGAGGATGATCTATTGGGTGATTCCGACGAACCATCGTCAGAGACATTTGATGCAGGCACGGAGGACTGGCTGTCTGCCGCGTCTCAGGACGAAGCGCCCCCGTCGGCCATGTATTCCGATGAACCCGATAGCCCCGAAGAGGTCCTGTTGCCTGAAGGGCACGATGTTGAGTCCGCCGTCGCATATGAAGCTCCCGATTGGTTAGCAGAACCCCGCGAAATCGTCGACGAAGAGGTGAGTGCATCGCCTGAGTATGAGCAGCATGACGCGCCATTGGAATTGCCAGGTACAGATGCGCTGTCGTGGCTGGCGGAACCGGCTGAGGCGGCACCTGACGAGGACCAGGCCGAAACAGAATTCTCGTCTTTCCTGGCGGAAGAGCCATCGACCGCAGGTGAAATGCCGGACTTTGGGGACATGTTCGCGGCGCAGGACGAACCTGAGGCGGAAGAAGGCTTACCCGATTGGCTGGGCGGCGT
>JAADYW010000098.1 GCA_010092845.1 Chloroflexota bacterium | reverse complement strand
TACTAGAAGTGTGTCGTAATCAAATAAGCCGGCGGGTGCGGAAATATTGCAAACTCCCATGAGTTCGCTTAAAATCTCACAAATTCGCGCTCAAACTAGGGTTATTTGAACTTAGAACTGGAAGGAGACACGGTCTTTTGAACGTCTTGATGGAAGTAAAAGACCTGAAGGTCCGCTTCGAGATGGAGCAGAACACGGTTTATGCCGTTAATGGCGTGTCCTACAACCTGCACGAAGGTGAGACCCTGGGTGTTGTGGGCGAAAGCGGCTGCGGCAAGAGTGTCCATTCACTTGCAATCATGGGGCTGCTTCCCCGACCACCCGCGGTAATTGAAGGTGAGGTGACATTTCGCGACCGCAGTCTGCTGAAGCTGTCACGTGATGAAATGCGGCTAGTCCGTGGTGCCGAGATCGCGATGGTGTTCCAGGATCCCATGACATCGCTTAATCCTGTCCTGACTATTGGCCGGCAGATTACAGAGGCTTTAAAGCTGCACCTCGGCATGGACAATGACCAGGCACGACACCGCGCAACTGAATTGCTGTCGATGGTCGGTATCCCTCTGGCAGATCGTCGTTTGAACGACTATCCCCATCAATTCTCCGGCGGGATGCGCCAACGTGCGATGATCGCGATGGCTCTCTCCTGTAACCCTCAATTGCTTATCGCCGACGAGCCAACCACTGCCTTGGATGTGACCATCCAGGCGCAAATCCTCGAGCTGGTGCGCCGTCTGCGCGATAAAATCGGCATGTCGATGATCTGGATTACGCATGACCTGGCGGTGGTCGCCGGCCTAGCGGATACCCTCCAGGTTATGTATGCTGGCTACATCGTTGAGCGTGGCCCCGTGAAGCAGATCTTCCACGATACACGCCATCCCTATACCCAGGGGTTGCTGGCTTCACTACCACGGCTAGACAAAAAGAACCAGAAGCTTTCGTCTATTCTGGGGTCTCCCCCGGATTTGCAGACACTTCCCAAAGGGTGTCCCTTTGCACCCCGCTGCCCATACGTAATCAGCAAATGTAATGATCATATGACACCGCTGGAGCCTGTGGCCGATGGCAATGGTGAGCACCTGGCTGCATGCTGGGTAGATGTACGCACAGCAGAAAAAACCCGTCCAGAAATGGTCGTCTAGCGCTTTACATGAAGTAGTATTTATCGTCATTAGAGGCGTCATTTGTGGCGCACTCCTGGGTGTCTTCGTGGGATAAGGTTATATGACAACAGCAATTCATACTGAGCAAACCAGCCCAGATGTGGCTGGTGTAGATAAACATTCAGGCAAAGACGTTCTGTTAAAAGTACGGGGGCTAAGAAAACACTTCCCCATCAAATCGGGCTTTATATTCAGCCGTGAGGTTGCGGCCGTCAAAGCTGTAGATGGTCTGAACTTCGACATCTACCGTGGTGAGACCCTGGGCCTAGTGGGGGAAAGTGGCTGCGGGAAGTCCACTACAGGCCGGACGATCCTGCAACTGCATCGGGCTACAGAGGGTTTGGTCGAATATGAAGGCGTCGAACTGACCACGCTTAAGGGCAACAAATTGCGTGAGATGCGTCGCGAGATGCAGATCATCTTCCAGGACCCTTATGCCTCTCTCAACCCGCGTATGACCGTCCAACGCATCGTAGCTGAGCCGCTTCTGGTCCATGGCATTGGCGACAGCAAGAGCCGGGAAAAACGCGTGGCTGACCTTCTCGAGCTGGTCGGGCTTAACCCGTACTTCGCAGACCGCTATCCGCACGAGTTTTCCGGGGGCCAGCGTCAACGTATTGGTATTGCCCGCGCGCTGGCGCTCGATCCATCGTTTATAGTTTGTGACGAGCCGATTTCGGCCCTTGACGTATCCATTCAAGCTCAGGTTGTGAATCTCCTCGAACAGCTTCAGGCGGACCTGGGATTGACCTATCTGTTCATTGCCCACGACTTGAGTATGGTCCGCCATATCTGCGACCGCGTAGCCGTGATGTACCTGGGCAAGATCGTTGAGCTCGCTGAAAGCGAAGAGCTTTACACCAATCCGTTACATCCGTATACTCAGGCGCTCCTTTCCGCCGTGCCCGTACCTGACCCCAACGTGGAAGACAGCCGCCAGCGCATTATTCTGAAGGGCGACCTACCAAGCCCGGCCAATCCGCCGGTTGGCTGCAACTTCAATACGCGCTGCCCAGTTGCGGTCGATGTCTGTCACGAGTTGGAGCCCGATTTGATCGAAATCCTGCCCGAGCATTGGGTTGCCTGTCACCGCGTAACATAAAGCAGTGATTGGCGTAGCGTTACGTTGCGGCTATCGCGCTAATCAGCTCAGCAGCTGATTGCGGAGGGCCTAGAGTTGAACCTTTGCCTACTACTGGCAGTAGAAAAGCAAAGGCTAAAAACGACGCGATACACCTGTTCCAAAAATATACTTGAGGTGCTGTAATGCGGATGGTAAGTACATAGAGGAGATCGTTTATGGCCGAATCAAATGAATCAAAGCCTGTACAACTAATTGATGATGAGTCAATAAGCCAGAAGCACTCCTCCCCAATGGGAGATGCTCTACGGCAATTTCGCCACAACAAAGCTTCGGTGGTGGCGTTCTTTGTGATCTTGTTCTTTCTGTTCATGGCATTGACTGCCGGCATCTGGACACAGGTCGGTTTGCTCGATCACGCACGCGGGTATCGCGCTACCCATACCATTAACCCGACTGGATGGGAAGGCGTGGACGCCTGGCCAGATCCTGGGCACTGTGCCCGAGATAACCTGGATCGCGATGAACAGTGGTGCGCGTACCTCAGCCCCGAGGAACAACTACGTTTCTCGGACAAATGTGGCCGACCTGATCTCACTGAGGAAGATCTGGAACAACGCCAATGGTGTTACCTGCTTGGTGGCGACTCTCAGGGTAAGGATTGGTTGTCACAGACCGTATATGGCTCGCAGGTGTCACTCGCTGTCGCCGTAACTGGCTCGACAGTCAGCCTCATTGTTGGCATTATCTACGGTGTGATCTCAGGGTACTATGGCGGCCGGCTGGATAACGTCATGATGCGTTTCGTCGACTTCCTGTATGGTATCCCCGGCCTGGTGATTATCATCCTGATGCAAGTGTACTTCCGCGAGATTTCCCGAGAGTATAGTGATAGCGAAGGCATTGTCGGTTTCGTTGTCGGCTTGGACAAATCAATGGGGGGCCTCTTCTTCCTCTTCATTGCGATTGGCTTACTCAGTTGGATCGGTATGGCGCGTCTGGCGCGTGGCCAGGTGCTTTCCTACCGTGAGAAGGAGTTTGTAGAGGCTGCCCGTGCGGTTGGCGCGAGCGACCGGCGCATCATTTTTGTGCATCTGCTTCCCAACGTCATCGGTCCACTGCTGGTAGCCGAGACTCTGGCAATCCCGGGCTATATCTTCACCGAAGCCTTCCTGAGCTTCATTGGACTTGGCGTCCAACCCGGCGTACCTAGTTGGGGCGAAATGATCAGTCGTATCCGTCAGCAAGGTGGGTTGTTCTCAAACCGGCACATTGTGCTGGTACCCAGCATCGCGCTTGTTGCCTTGACCCTAGCCTTCAACTTCTTTGGTGATGGCTTGCGCGACGCACTTGACCCGCGCCTCCGTGGCAAGGTCTAAAGGCGATCTTGATAGACCTGAATTGATAGTGTGCCTGGTGCGCCAAGGAGTTTGAGGCTGTACCAGGCCAGTGCATTAGCGCAGGAGATTCTTACGTGCAACTCAAAAAACCGTTTCTTGTATTGGTGATCCTCGTGATTGCATCAATGGCATGCTACTCAGATAATCCTTTGTGGCTGCCCGGCTTGACGGAAGTCCCGCCCTCGCCAACATTCTTGCCAACACCTGATGAGGACACGCACCCGTCCCGCTTCAGTAAAAACGAGCTGGCACTCGCCCCAGAGCCGCAGAATCCAGAACAACCGTTTTTCTTCATTACTGAACTACCGGAAGATCTGCTGTCGGGCGTACGGAATGCCAGTGGGTCCTGCGAGTATGGTTCATCACTTGAGATCCTTTACATTGGCCATGAGTTCAATAGCTTCAGGGGCAGCGTCTATGTGGACGACCTCAGCCTGATAGCCGCACCCGCCGAGGGCGAGGAACCAACAGGTCAGCCGCTGTTTGACTTTGAGAGTGAAGACGACGCCTGGACGCTGGTCCAGACAGAAGATAGCTTGAATGCTGGGCAAGAAGTCCAGCGAGCGCAAAATGTTGATTTTAATGAGCTGCGTGCCGAGCCAGCCGAGGGTGAAGAGCCAATCGACGCGACAAATACAACCGGTGTCCTGGAAATTACGACAGACTTCCAGCCGGGGACCTGGCTTGCGACCATCCAGACCAGTTTCGATACTCCGCAGGATTGGAGCCAATACAGCACACTCAGCGCGCGGGTATTCGTACCACGTAACGCCCGAAACTTTGTGATATTCCTCAAAGCCAACACGACAAGTGGACAGGAAGTAACCCTCGTTCGTGAAATCGTCGATAGCGGACAGTGGGCAGATATCACAGCCGATCTGGCTGCAGTTGAAGACTTAACAGAGGTAAGCGGCATCACCGTTAACCTTGGCCCTGATCCAGCGCGCACGTTCTACCTCGTG
The DNA here is from genome assembly GCA_010092845.1 of Chloroflexota bacterium. Lineage (GTDB taxonomy): Bacteria > Chloroflexota > Anaerolineae > Aggregatilineales > J027 > J027. The sequence continues at coordinate 51,574 of JAADYW010000098.1, read as the reverse complement.
GCCTGTTCGGGAAATGTTGGCTGGGCTACTGGTGAACGCCTGGCCGGGCCAGTCCGGTTTGAGCGGGGTCAGAGTGCATTGACTCGCCCTGTGGGTGCCCGTGGTGAACCGCTGCGCGAAGGCCAGCCCTTTATGGTCTCAACAGACCCCAACCCGGCGCTACCACCGACAACAATGTGCGATGTTGATCAGGTTGTCGATGTGGTTGACATCTCAGCGGTAGAGGAACGCACGGGCGAGCAGACGATCTGGTACCAGATTAACTGTGCTCAAAACCGTGGCTGGGTCACAGAGGACCGCATCTTTGGCCCCCTGATTCTTCCCGCCCAAGATGGACTTGGTATCGTGAAACCAGAACTTGCACCGGTGGAGCTTACGGCAGAGCCGCGCGTTTCTGGTGACGACAATCAGGTTCTCGGCACTTGTGAGGCCAATCAGACCCTTACCACATCAGGGTTCACAACTATCTCTATAGGCGAACCTGAGGCCGAGGGTGATACCCCACAACAACTGACGCCCTACTATCGCATCCAGTGCGGTGACTACATCGGATGGACAGAGCAGACCCCGCTCCTGGAGATCCCCTATCCAGTCGGCACGAATGCTATGGTAGTCGGCGACGAGGAACTCGGTCAGGTTGAGACCGAAGCTGAGGCCGATGAAGAAGATGCCGAAGTGACCGAGGGCGAAGAAGCTGCCGCGGATGCTGACGAGATCGAACGGGCTAGAGGATATCTGCCCGTGCCGCTAACTGAGGTCCCTGAGGTTGCTGTTGAAGGCAACATCATTGGTGAATGTCCAAGCGGCACCGTTGTTGAGCTCCAGAACGTCAACTCAAGTAACGATCGTATCTTCTATCAGGTAACCTGCGGCGAGAGCACCGGTTGGATAGAGGACATTTTCTTGCCCAACGGCACGGACTTCATCCTGGGTAACTCAATCTGGTTTATGGAGCCCTCAACCGCAGGGCGCGAAGCGCAGGAAGGCTACGAGCTTCTTCAGACGACCAGTAAGGTATCCGAAGCCGCTGGCCAATGCGCCCTCTTTACCGAAGCCACAGTCAGCGATGCGGTTTTCCAAGCCAAAGCTTTGCGCCGCCTGGGCTTCCGAATCTGGTACGAGATTACCTGCACCGACATTGACGGTGAAGAGACATCTGGCTGGCTAGAGGCCGATGATCTCCAAGAAGTCGTTAGCCGCCGTAATCCATTTCACCTGCTAGGTGGATGATGGCTACGAAGCGTCGACCAGGGGTGAGTCCCTTTCCCTCACCCCTGGTGGCAAGAATCAACAACGTTGTAATGGATTAGGGGGACTATATGCAAATAGTGCAAGCAGTATTTGGTTTCTTCATGAGCATCATCAATTTCATTGTCTCGCTGCTGGGTGGCCCCAGTATGTTGAAGTTCCTGGTACGCCGTATCCTGGCGGCGTTACCGGTTCTGTTCGCGATCATGGTCGTGACATTTGGCCTCAGCCACTCGATCCCAGGCGGTCCGTTTGACACTGTCAACCAGCGCCGTATGCCAGACCATATCCGGCAACAGCTCGAGGAGCGGTATGGCCTGAACAAGAGCCTGTTCTTTGACACACCGACCGACGGCTACGGTCCAGAGACCGTCAATGGAAAGCAGTCGTTTGTTAAGGGCGGCTATGGTCAGTTCGAAGAAGGCGTCTATGACGAGCTTGACGGAACCGGGGTCAAATTGACTGGAACATACGACCTCTGGCGCTGGGATGATGATACCGAGACTTATATCCAGTATGAGGAACATCCATACCGGGAATGGGTCGAGGAGAATGCCGATCTGGTACATACGACCAATACGCTTAGTGGCGTATCGACCTTGCTGGCGGGGATGCCAGCCGCTACGGTCGCAACGACTGGTTACGAGCTCACCAATACAACCAGCACCGATAGTTCGCTCGACCTCATGCACAGCTACCTCGAAGACTGCCGCATCTATAAGCAATGGCCCGGTTGGGCTGTTGTCGCCCGGCGCCAGGAGTGTAGCACAGGAGGCGGTACGGTTAACGTGACCTTTAACCAGGCGGGTGATGTCACTCGCCTTGACCCGCTGGACACGCAGTTCTGGAACTACTTCTGGAATGTGCTGAACCTGGACTTCGGCCCGTCGTTGAATATCGCCGAGCTACAGGAGAACCGGCAAGTATCAGACGAGATTAGCGAACGTCTGCCGGTCTCGATGGAAATCGGTGTGGTTGCGGTTGTCTTTGGCTTCTTGATGGGTGTTCCCCTCGGGGTGCTTGCGGCCGTCTATCACAATTCCATCATCGACTATATCGCGACTTTCTTCGCAGTGCTGGGGCAATCGACGCCGAATATCGTGCTGGCACCTTTGCTCATTATTGTCTTCGCCGTGGAGTTAGGATGGCTACCCACACCCCAAAGAGGGGTTTGGGTCGACGAGCCGTTCTTCAGCCGCGATCATCTGACGGCCCTTGTGTTGCCAACGATCGCGCTAGGAACAGGCATGAGCGCCGGTATTGCTCGTCTGACCCGCGCCAGTTTGCTCCAGGTTCTCAACGAAGACTACATTCGTACTGCCCGCGCCAAGGGACTCCGCGAGCGCACGGTGATCTACCTGCACGCGCTCAAGAACTCGCTGATTCCGGTGGCTACTATTCTCGGCCCCTTGCTCGCGGTGCTGCTCACGGGCACATTTGTCGTTGAGCTGATCTTCCTGATCCCCGGTCTGGGCAAGTCGTTCATCGACAGCGTCGGGGCACGAGACTATACCACCATCATGGGCGTCACGATGCTGTATTCGGTCTTCTTGATTGCCGGTAATATCCTTGTCGATGTCATCTACACCTGGCTCGACCCCCGGATCCGCTTCGACTAACACGCTACGCACGCTCAAGTAAACGAAAACCCAGTAATCGCAGTCCTGCCAGTCAGCGACTGCGGTTATTTTTTCCGTTATAATAGATTACTGAACTCGGGGTACGCTTTTTGTGTTTCAGCGTGTGCCTTAGCGATATTATTTGTACTATCGAGTTCCCCATACCAAGCCTGAGAGGAAGTTTCATGTATCGCGGACGTTTGGAAATCTCTAGCCCGGATGGCCCGATTGAGAATTTCTTCATAGAAAAGGACGTGGTTGCGATTGGCCGCTCTGTCGGTAACGACGTCGTACTAGATCGGCATGGGATCTCACGCTATCATGTAACCCTGACCCCAAAGGATCAGCAAGCTGTTATTGAAGACCTCGAGTCCGTCAATGGCACCTATATTGATGGTATTCGACTGAAGGCCAATGAGCCAAGGATCCTGCGGGGTGGCGAAGAAATCCAGATCGGTGATCTACGCCTGATCTACCACCCGGCTCAGCCGCTGGACCTCACGCTTCAAACCAGCACCCAGATACACGAAGTTGACACCTTCAAGGTTGAGCTGGAAGGTCCTGATATCGCCGTAACCCCCGGCATCTACGGTGCAGCGACCGTCAGAATTAAGAACACAACCGCCCAGGCCGAACGTTTTCAGATACGAGTTGAGGGCGTCCCGAAAGAATGGGCCCGACTAGACCGGACAGAAGCAGAGATCGCGCCGGATCAAGAAGTGCAGGTGGGCATCAACTTCAAACCGCTCCGCCGACCAGAAACTCAGCCCGGGAAATATCCCATTACGGTGACGATTACGCCTCAATCAGCGCCTCAGAACGCTGTCGAACTCTCAACAACGCTTCAAATCCTCCAGTTCAGTGGCTATGGAGCGGTCATGGGGACGCCGGTAGTCGAAGGGGACCAATCCTTTCAGATGTACGTCCACAATCAGGGCAATGGTCCCTTACATCTACGTTTCTCGGGAAACAGCCCGGATGCCACATTGAAGTTCACCCTACACCCGGCATCGGTCACCCTTGGTCCGGGCCAGCGCCAGACGATCTCCGGGACCGTGCTGCCGCGAGACCGGATATGGCTGGGGCAACCACGAACGTACCGCTATACAATCATCAGCCACTCAGTCGATGCTGCGGCGTTTCAGGCACCGATAAGTGGTCAGGTGCGTGTTGTTCCCCTATTGCCGCTGTGGGCTGTGTTCGTTATGATTCCAGGTCTCCTCCTGGTCGGCGCTGTCGCGCTCTTATTGCTCATGAGTATATTGGGCACGTCTGACGATACGGAAACTCGGGCGCCACTGATCACTCAATTTGAACTGAGTGAGAGCACCGTTCTCATTGATGAACCAGTCTTGCTTTCCTGGGAAACCCAGGATTCGGATGAGCTTACCATTGGTGTCTGGCGCGACGGAACCCGTTTTGACACCTATACCCTCTCCGGCGACGTGGGGAGCGGCTATGCGCTCAATATGCCCTCAGCCGGACGCTATACTCTCACCCTGACGGCGACTAACGGATCTGAAGAAACTGAGGAGAATCGCATCGTGCTGGTCCGCCCGCAGGCCAGGCTCACGGCACAGACCTTTCCTGATGGGGAGGTCCTCTACAGAAATCTCGCCGGGCAGCAAATCATTGCCAATTGGGAGGTTATCTGGCAACGCTCAACAACGGATGTCCCACCACCTGACGTATTCCTGAATAGCGAGGCGCTAACCGTGGATCAGGCGAGTATCGCCGTTGGCCCGGATACCGCGGGGCGCTATACTGTCGACGTTCCCATGCTGGAGACCCTCGACCCGGTCGATCTCAACCTGCTGGTAATTGGCCCCGATGATGTGCAAACCGCTGAACCGATTTCAATTGCGGTAGACTATCCAAGATGCCGTACCTCAACAGAAGTAGACGTCTTTCGTGGCCCGGCCTTGGCTTATGAACAAGCTGGCACGCTGCCTGGTAATCTAAATGTTCGGATCGATGCTCGCGCCAGCAATCCGGCGTGGTTGCGGATTGTACCTTCTCCCGAGGATCTACCAGGAGTGTTCTTCGGATGGGTGCAGCTCGATCAAGTCGATTGTCAGGATTTCAATCCTGAGTTGATGAAGATAATACCTGACGAGGAGCTACCACCACTTGAGATAACAGAGCCTTCGCCGGAGGAAGAGCCTCCACAAGGGCCGGACCAACCAGGGACGACTGAGCCTCCATCAGCCACACCGACCCTGGCCCCAAACGGTTAGCCTACGCTCATCAGGCGTTTTGGCGGGCCACTGGTATCGGATTGTCTCACTGGAGCAAGCATATTACCCCAACACGGTACAGTAGAATTTTGGAATCCAGTGAGGATGCTGGGCAGGTCAGCGTCTATAATGAGTGTAAGGGCACAAATCGGTTGATATGGTAGTTTGTGATCGTAACCCAGTAACCAGACTGGACGCTTGCTTAGTATTATTGGGAGATTCTGGTGTGAAGAAGCCAATGCGATGGCTCATTATCGTGCTAGGGGGGCTGCTGCTAGCAGGCACGCTTGGCTTTAGCCCCCCCCCACAGAACAGTGACGAGATCGAACTGGACATACGGGCTGGCTACAGCGGGTACTTCCGGCCCGGAAAATGGCTACCCGTCCAGGTAACGGTGCGCAACACTGGCGACGATATTCGAGGCTTCTTGCAGGTACGCGCCCAGGATGTTGGCGACGACACGGATATGCTTTATCGAACCCCGATCACGGTTTCGCGCAACAACCCCACCCGCTTCATCTATGTCTCGCTTGAAGATGGGCGCCCCGAGATCGCTGTCGAACTAACAGATCGCGAAGGGCGCGTCCTTGAGAGTGAAGTTGTCAAACTAAACCAGCTAAGGGCACGGGATATTCTCCACGCAGTGATTACCGAGTCCGATCTGGGGACGATTGATGTTACCGGACGCCAGTTCGGTTCAGGGCAAATCCACCAGGTTGATTGGTTGGTGCGTGACCTGCCGGATGAGGCCGAGGCGCTCCGCGCCCTCGATGTAATCACCATCTTCGATATTGGCAATCGCACGTTTTCCGACGGACAGCAGGAAGCATTGGCAGCCTGGGTCAATGCGGGCGGGCACCTCATCGTCCATGGCGGGCCGCGCTGGCAGTTTGCCCAGAACGATCTGGATGCACTTTTGCCCGTTGACCTCCAGGGAATCGATACCGTCACGACACTGGCTTCATTAGGACGCTTCTTGGGTCGGCCCTCAGATACGCTGGTCGCTGGTGAAGACGAAGCCTTTGTCATCACAGCCAGCACACCGCGTGCGGGTGCAGAAACGCTCGTCATGGTGGATGATACACCCCTTGTCATCCGGCACACGCTTGGCGCGGGCGTTGTTGACTACGTCGCGGTTGATCCGCTGACCGCGCCGCTGAATGCTTATCCCGCACGCGACATCCTGTGGTTCGAGCTGGTGATCAGTGCGCCACCACTTCCAAGCTGGTCCTACGGCTTTGAAGACTGGACCTCAGCCAACAACGCCGTGCGAATCGTAACCGGCTATGACCTTCCTTCTGCCTTGCAGATGCTCGGCTTTCTGGGGGTCTATATCCTGCTTATCGGGCCGGCCAACTATCTGGTTCTGCGGCAGTTCAAGCGGCTAGAATTGGCCTGGTTCACAATGCCTGTTTTCATCGTGATTTTCACAATTATCGCCTATTTTACTGGCTTCAGCTTGCGCGGCAATGCAGCGACAGTCAATCACCTGGCGGTCGTTCAGGTTTGGCCCGAAAGTGAGGTCGCCCAAGTCGATGGACTGGTCGGTGTTTTCTCTCCACGCCGCACAACCTACGATTTGACCATCGAAGGGGAAATGACCCTGCGGACCATTCCTGGCATCGAAGACGTCGATACCGGGATCGCGGAGGTCCCTGTCGTTCAGGACGCCGGCTATCAGATCGTTGAACTGCCGGTCGACGCTGGTATTATCGCCAGCTTTGCCACCAGCGGAACGGTGCCCGCACCTCCTATTGAAGGTCAGGCAACCTGGACGCTGACAGCTTCTGAGAACGTTATGCTAGATGTTGAGTTTACCAATGCGATGGAGGAAGAACTGCAAGATGCAGTCGTTTTGGCCAAAGATGGCTTTGAGTTTATCGGTACTTTGGCTCCTGGCGAGACGCGCACGGCAAAGCTGGCGATTGGCCTCCAGGAACCGACGTGGTTGCCCCTGGGTAACCGAATCGATGCCGCCGCCGCAACATATCGGAGCTTCAGTGGCCGCCGCAATCGTTCGACAGGGGGTGTCCTCTATGACCCACTCGAATGCAGTGCCGGTGGCTACAATGCGACGATGGCCCAGATTATGTTCAGAGAGGATTTCAATTGCGCGGCGCGGGGTGGCACCGATAGTGAGCGCGAGATACGCCGGCGGGCACTTCTCCTGTCAGCTATCAATAACGAATTCGACTATAGCGGCGGACGCGGCGGGGATGTCTATGTGGCTGCCTGGTCTGAAGCAGCGCCCTTTTCCGCGCGGCTACGTGGCACGTCGCAGGACAACCAGTACGAAACATTGTACATTTTCAAGTTGCCCGTTCGCCTCCAGATGGATGCTCGCTTCCAGCGCCATGTCATTCCCCCTGGAATGATGACCTGGACCCTCGTCGATCCCGACGGCTATGCGCGGGACCGCACCCCATATGGGGTACGCCTGATCGCATCCGACCAGTTGCAGTTCCGCTTTATGCCAGTATCAGCGCTCCGCACAGAGCCCATTGACCGGCTTGACCTACGCATTGAAATATCCGGCAATCGACGCATGATCGAGTTCGCGGTTTGGGACTGGAAAGCTGGGGATTGGACGGTACTGGCGCTAGACTTTGACCAGAATATGGTTTCGATCGAACAACCGGAGCCGTTTCTGGGCCCCGGCAATGCCGTACTGGTGCAAATCACGGCAGATGAGTCTGCTTCCGATGTATTCGTTGAACTGGTTGAACCGGTTATGTACACCCGATGAGTGTTTTTCAAGGAGTAATTGGTAATGTCTGAGCCCATGAACCCCCCAGCCGAGGGCATCGAAGAAATGAGTGCCGCCGAAGCACTTAAAGGACCAAAGTTCGCTGTCGACATTGACGAAACGGATCTGATAATCGAAACGCGGGCGCTCAACAAGCGTTATGGCAAGCTACACGCGGTCAACAACCTGGACCTGCAGGTGCCCCGGGGGGCGATCTATGGCTTCGTTGGGCCCAATGGTGCCGGCAAGACAAGCACCATGCGAATCCTGACGACGCTCATGCGTCCGACCTCCGGTGAGGCCTATGTCAACGGCTTTTCGGTAACTCAGCAGCCCCGAGAGGTCCGCAGCTCGATCGGGTACATGCCGGACTTCTTTGGTGTCTATGAGGACATGAAGGTCTGGGAGTATCTAGATTTCTTTGCCGCCTGTTATGAGATCCCTGAAAACGACCGTCCCGGCCTGATCCGTGATCTACTGGAACTTGTCGACCTCAGCCATCGTCGTGATGATATGGTGGACAAGCTCAGCCGCGGCATGAAGCAACGCCTCTGCCTGGCGCGGACACTGGCTCACGATCCATCGGTCCTTATCCTCGACGAGCCGGCATCTGGCCTGGATCCGCGCGCCAGGGTTGAAATTCGCGAGCTATTGATCGAGCTGGCCAAGATGGACAAGACCATCTTCTTCTCCTCCCACATCCTGGCGGATGTGAGCGAGATCTGCACCCATATCGGGATTATCGAGGCTGGCGAAATGGTGGCCCAGGGACCGATCAAAGAGATGCGTAAGCAGTTGATGCCGCATCGTGTCATCATTGTGACCTTACTGGGTCAGATCGACGAGGCCAAAGAGGCGATTTCCCAACTGCCGGACATCCAGAGTATCACCGAGCTGGACCCGGAGGACAACAAGCCGCGTCTGCGTATCGAGTTTTCGGGAGAGGATACCGGTGTTAGCGAGATGCTCCAGGCATTGACCACCCGCTCAATTCCAGTGGTCAATTTCGCTGAAGAATCCTCAAACCTGGAAACGGTATTCATGAAGGTCACCAAAGGCATTGTAACCTAAGCAAAGGAAGTACTGATGGCGACCACGCGACGCCGGCTACGCAGCCCGCTGGATCTTATATTGTCCAATCCCGTCGCACTGAAGGAACTCCGGGGGCGTATGCGCGGCCCGCGTGCCTTTGTCGTGCTGACTGGTTATCTGATCGTTGTGGGCGGCTTCACCATTATCATCTACCTGGCCACCACTTCAGCCTCCCTGAGCACCACGGGTGAAGTAGACGGGGGCACGGTTGGGCGCTTGCTGTTCAGCTCAGTAGTAGCGATGGAGCTGTTTCTAGTGACCTTCATCACCCCTGCCTTTACCGCCAGTGCCATCAGCGGCGAGCACGAGCACCAGACCTATGACCTGTTACGAACGACGCTGCTTCCCGAGCGTTCGCTCGTCTGGGGTAAGCTCTTTTCAGCGCTGGCATATGTCGTGCTCCTGCTACTGGCGGCGATTCCTCTACAGAGCATCGCCTTCCTGTTTGGCGGTGTCGATGTTCCAGAAGTCTATATTTCCTTCATTACGCTGCTGGCCACGGCCACGTTGCTGGGCACGCTGGGGATCTATTTCTCATCGCTTTCGCGGCGGACACTGCGCGCGAATATCATGACCTATGTGACGGCCATGTCAATCGCCATTGGCACCGCAATGGCTGTAATCATGTTGCTCTCGATCAGCGCTGCTGCCGAGCGCAACGCGATCAGCAAAGCGGCAGAATGGGGGCTGCTTTTGCTACAGGGCCTCTTCGTCTGCTTGAACCCGCTCACCACGCTGCTCATCTCTCAGGATTTGCTGATTAACCAACAGCAGATCTTCACTTTCGAGCACGAATTCACTGATGGGACCACCGCTACACTGCCGTCGCCCTGGATTATTTTCACTATCCTCTATCTGGCCATATCAGCGGTCATTTTTGTGCGTACAACGTGGGTTCTCAAACGGATCGACGATTAAGAACGGATTGATTCCAAACATTCATACGGTGGATTGTGTATTATAGGCAGACCATCGTCGTTAGGTGAGGGAACATACAATATGCAGCGGGTAATCAAGCAAGGCCAGACCCAATCACTGCTTCTCGACAGTCATACCGTTCTGAGCGAGTATTTGCAGCGCTGGAACACACGCCTGCGCGTGGCCAGAACACTGATCTGGGTGCCGCGCGGGCTGCTTGTCGGCCTGCTGATCGCCCTGATAATCACGTTCATCTCGCGCATGCGTCCCTGGCTGCTGCCGGAAGAAATCCTACGCAACGGCCTCATCGCGATTGCCGCGACTGGTGTGCTGTCGCTGGTTCTGGTGTGGCTCTGGCCGCGGGAAACGCATTTCTCTGCCCAGGATTTTGACCGGCGCTTTGGGTTGAAGGAGCGAATGAGCACGGCCCTCGAACTTGGTTCTGGGCAGCTCTTTGCCCCGAAAGTCTTCGTGACCCACCAGATCGAGGATGCCCGCATCGCAGCGAAAAAGGTCAATCTGGCCCATCTTCTACCCCTGCGTGTCCGCTGGCTAGAGGTAGCCGTCCTCGTCCTATCGCTGATTGTCTTCGTGGGCTCGTTGCTCTTTGAAAACCCCTATACTGACCAGGTTCTGGCTCAGCAAGCACTTGATCGTGAAATTGACGAGCGCATCGAGGAGCTAGAAGGAAGCCGCGAGGAAGTCCTCGAGAATGCTGATCTAAGCGAAGCCCAACAGCAGGAGTTGTCCGAGCCAATCGACGAAGCCATCGAGAACCTGGAACGCGATGAGATCTCGGAAGCGGAGGCGGTAGCCGCCCTATCCGAAGCCGAACAAGAGCTCCGCGAGATGGCGACGGATGGCATGAGCAGTGATGAGCGGCAGGCGCTCGAAAACGCCGGAAGCGCGCTGCAGAATAGCGAGCCTTCGAGCGAGCTCGGTGAGGCAATGGAGAATCGCGACCAGGAGCAGGCGGCTGAAGAAGCCGAAGAACTGGCCGACAATCTCGATAACCTCTCTGAAGAAGAACGCCAGGAGTTGGCCGACCAGCTCGAAGAGGCCGCAGACGCTCTGGAATCAACCGATCCAGAATTAGCCGAATCGCTGCGCGATGCGGCTGAGGCATTGCGCGAAGGCAATACCCAGCAGGCCCAAGAGGCGCTAGAGGAAGCCGCTGAGCAAATGCGGGAGCAAGGCCAGCAGAATCAGTCGCAGGCGGATGCGGCTGAAGAACTCGCCGACGACGTCGCCGAAAGCCGCCGTGAGATGATCGAGTCCACTCAGGATGATGCATCCGGAAGCGAAGAGCAACAACAACCTGGGCAACAGCAGCCCGGTGGCCAGCAACCGCAACAGGGCGAAGGGCAAGAAAGCCAGGGCACGGAACAACAATCTGGCCAAAATCAGCAGGGAACCGGACAGACACAGCAGCAAAATGGTGAATCCGGGGAGAGCAGTGAAGGCCAACAGCCCTCCGGTGAGAACACAGAAGGTCAGCAGCCAGGACAGCCCGCGGAGGGTCAGCAGGGCGGCCAACAGCCCGGTGAAGGCCAGGGCGATAGCGATAGCCAGCAAGGTAGCCAGGGCCAGGCCTCACAGTCCCAGCAGCAGACAGGGGCCTCGCAAGGGCAAGCCAGTGCCTCAGGTGCGGGCGATACCGGTAACCCCAGTGGCTCCGAGGAGCAACCCGGCGGTGCCGGCGAACAGCCTGGCCCCGGAGAGATTAATAACAATCCGGGCGATGAAGATATGCGCGACTTCGAGTCGGTTTACTCCCCCCAGCGGATTGGTGACAGCGGTGGGGAGGACTCGGAGATGTCGCTCAGTGGCGAAGTCTCCGAGGACGAGGGTGATCCCATCAATGAAGTCTTCAACGATGAATTCAGCGGTGAATCGGTTGTGCCGTATGATCGTGTCTTCCAGCAATATCAGGGTGAGGTTCAGAAGGCACTCGATAGCGACTATATCCCGATTGGGCTACGCGACTACATCCACGCCTATTTCACATCGCTTGAGCCTCAAGATTAGTGGTGCATAGCCAGAACCCAACCCTAACCCTGGCGATCAAGTAGACCTAGTGCAGTTGACCGTTATTGCGAAGGAGTAGATCATGACAGACGCACCGCCGACTCTCGAAATGAGCATCGAAGAGTTCTCCGAACGTGCCCAGGCCATTGTTGATCAAGTCCGCAAGGTGATTGTTGGCCAGACGGATCTGATTCGCCAGGCTCTTATCTGCGTTATCGCTGGCCGTCATGCCTTGCTAGAAGGTGTGCCCGGGCTTGGCAAGACCATGCTCATCCGTACGCTGGCCCAGGCGATGAACCTCAAATTTGCCCGGATTCAGTTCACACCGGACTTGATGCCCGCCGACATCGTTGGAACTGACATCCTGGAAGAGCGCGAGGACGGTCGCCGCGAGTTCCGGTTCCAGGCCGGACCCGTTTTCGCCAACCTGGTGCTCGCCGATGAGATCAACCGCGCGACCCCCAAGACCCAATCTGCCCTGTTGGAAGCAATGCAGGAAAAGCGTGTCACAGTCGCCAATCAAACCTATGAATTAGAGGCGCCGTTCTTCGTCCTGGCAACGCAAAACCCCCTTGAAATGGAGGGAACCTATCCCCTGCCCGAGGCCCAGCTCGACCGCTTCATGTTCAAGGTGGATGTCACCTTTCCCAACGCCAACGAGTTGGTCGAGATCTTCAACCGGACAACAGGCTCATATGCAGCAGAGCCCGAACCAGTCGTCGATGCGGAGCAGATTATCGCCATGGGCGAGCTGGCGCTACAGGTACCGATTGCCTCGCACGTCAGTGAATATGTGGCCCGGCTGGTGGTCTCGACGCACCCGGAATATCCCGACGCACCGGATATGGTCAAACAGTATGTACGCTATGGCTCCAGCCCACGCGGCGGCCAGGCGCTGATCCTGGGATCCAAAGTCAATGCCCTTCTCGAAGGCCGCTACAATGTCGCCTTTGACGATATCCGCCAGATCGCGGCGGCCGTTTTCCGGCACCGTCTCTTGCTCAATTTCGAAGCCCAGGCAGAGGGCATTACCGCCGACCAGATTATTGAGGATATGCTCGAAAAGGTAGGACAGGAAGGCTAACCATGGGCCTCACACTGCTAGTGGAGCAGGTGCTCGAAAAACCATCGCCCGAAGGGCTCTGGCATCTGCATGCGGGTTTACTGGCCAGCCGCCATCCAGAAGCACCCATTGCACGCGACCTGGCCGGGCACTTCTTTCGCTATCTGAGCGCTGTACAGAGCAAGATCGGGACACGCCAGTTTCCCGTCATCGCCACGGGCCTGGCTGTCACCTCGACAGGCATCAATGTCACTGAGGAGATCTTCTCCAACCGCAAGACCAATTTGTGGAATCTGACCGCCGATGGTTTTCGCCTGGCCCTCGACACCCTCAGCACCTACCAATTCGTGCGTCAGTGGGAGACGGATTTCGCCGCCTTACACGCTGCGGCGGCCTGGGAGCTATATGCTGCCTTCTGGCGCCTGAGCGAGACCTGGCAGCCCGCCATGCCCGCCACGGCGCGCGCGCAGACGCTAGAAGAATTGTTCACCCCGGTGCGTGATCCTGACGCTGAGAATGCGCTTCGCCTGGCGGTAATGATCCGTTTGTTCCAATGGGGCCTCGCTGCTCAGATGTTACCTGTTTTGCGGTCTGAAGCAACCCTACAGAAGACATAGGGGAAGTGTATCCTGTCGTGGTGGATGGTCCGATCATTCAGGTCGAAAACCTGACCAAGGTATTTGGCCGTGGCACCCAGCAGAAGAGGGCAGTGGATGGTATCAATCTACAAGTGACTGGGCAGCAGGTTTTCGGCTTCCTGGGACCAAATGGCGCAGGGAAAACCACGACTATCCGCATGCTACTCAATCTGATCCACCCCACTGCTGGGCAGGCGACCATATTCGGCCAGGATCCGCGCGGGAATCCCGCGATTTTGCGCCAGGTGGGCACCCTGGTAGAAGGCGCCGCCTTCTACCCTTACCTGACTGGATGGGACAACCTGCGGGTAGCTGGTTGCAGCCAGGGCGGGCTAGACGAGGAGCGCGCTAGACGGCTCATTGATCTCGTTGGCCTGGCCGAGGTGGCCATGGTGCGGGTGGGCAAATACTCGACCGGGATGCGCCAACGGCTAGGCCTGGCAGCAGCCCTCCTCCAGGATCCGGATCTCATTATTCTGGATGAGCCAACCAATGGCATGGACCCGGCCGGCATACGCGAAATGCGGACTTTTATTCGCGATCTCGCCCACCGCTATGGCAAAACCGTCTTTCTCAGCAGCCATCTATTGGGTGAAGTTCAGCAAATCTGTGACGCGGTCGCGATCATACATCAGGGCCGTATTCTGCGCGAAGGCACCATCGCAGAGCTACTGGACCAAAAGCCCCAGCTTGAGATTGAAAGCACGCCGGTTAATCGCACGCTTGAACTGCTCCAGGAGCGCTGGGCGGCCCAGCAGACTGCGGATGGGAAGGTCATCGTCGATGCCCCGCGTGATGAAGCGCCGGCCATACTACGCCATCTGATCGAACACAATGTAGAAGTGTTTCAAGTCGTCCAACGGCGCCAAACACTGGAGGATTTCTTCTTCACCCTGACGGGATCCCCCCAATTGCGCAATCTGGAGGGGTGGCAGGCATGATGGCGCTATTCCGTGCAGAATGGCATAAGATCACCGGCAATCGCATTCTGATGGGATGCCTGATCTGGATATGGCCATTTCTGGCCTGCGGCATGGTGACACTGATCTATCTGGCTTTTGTCGCGCGGGGCAGTGGCTCTCAGGCCGCCTATGTTGATTCGCCCGTCAGATGGACGGATGCGGCGTTAGGACCGTGGCAAGCGCTCAATAGCGTGTTGGGGCGTCTGTTGTTGATGGGCTTTGTGGCCACTGTATTCGCGGGTGAATACCAGCATGGCACCTGGAAGACAGTGCTCCCCGGAAACACCCGGATTAAAATGCTGTTGGCAAAATATGTGGTTATGGCGATTGTCATCCTGATTGCTTTCGCTGTGATGATGCTGGTGCTGGTAATCAGCCTCGGGGCAATGAACCTATTGCTAGGTGCTGGCTACCCACCGGCCTTGAGCGCCGCTGTGTTGGCGGATTTCACCGGCAACCTGCTGGCCAATGTTGCGCTGGGACTGGCCAGCTTCCTGGTGGTGGCCAATATCGCCATTTTGATTTCGATCTGGACCCGTTCGATCCTTTTTGGCGTGCTGGTGAGCACCTTTTTCGCCCTGGTAGAATTTCTGGGTATTCCGCCCATCCTATCGCTCATAGCCGATATTTTTCAATGGGATTGGGTCAATAACCTGCTCGTATTGGTACCAGCATTTCATGCTGATAATATCGCCGCCTGGATCAACACAGGCGAGGGCGCCGTTTTCATCTCAGAAGAGCTCGAAGTCGCGCTTGTCCCTTCGATATTTGCGCTGGCGCTCTGGCTCCTGGGCTTGCTCGCCGCCACGGTCGTCATTTTTCGCCGCCAAGACCTCTAGCCCTAAGGACAGTTATCATGAGCACCCCTTTTCGAATCTTTGATCCTGGAACACTGCGCAAATTCGAAAACCTGACCCTGGTGGCCAATCAGGTGCGTGCTGGCGCCATGAAAGGTGAACGTCGCTCGACCAAACGCGGAACCAGCATCGAGTTTGCTGACTATCGGGACTACGTCAAAGGCGACGACTTGCGGCGCGTTGATTGGAATATCTATGCGCGTCTTGAGCGACCTTTTATCAAACTCCTCGAAGAAGAGGAGGATCTGGCCGTCCATTTTCTGATCGATGCGTCGTCGAGCATGGATTGGCCACGCCAGGGCGAGCGTGCCCAGCACAAGTTCATCTGGTCGCTGCGGGTCTTGGCTGGCCTGGCCTATCTGTCGCTGTCGACAGGCGACCTGGTACAAGTCACTGCACTCCGCCAGAGCGGGAACCAACGCTGGGGGCCTCATCGGGGTCGTGGCTACACCATGCGCTTGCTTCAACATCTCGAGAAATTCTATACGCGGGGGGAAACCATACTCGATGTTTCGCTGCGTGACTACGCATTGCGTGCCAGGCGCCCAGGATTATGCATCCTCTTTAGCGATATGATGTCTCCCGATTATCGCGATGGCCTGACCGCACTCCAATCACGGGGTTTTGAAGTCGCGTTGATCCAGCCACTTGCCCCCGATGAGGTCAATCCGGAGATTACCGGCGATCTGCGCCTCATCGATGTTGAAACGGGCGTCCCGCAGGAGGTAACAATTGACGTGCCCATGTTGGAACTCTACCAGCAACGACTCACCGCCTGGCGCGAGGAAATCGGGGATTTCTGCCTCAAGCGGGGCATTCACTACGTGACAGTCGAAACCAGCATGCCCTGGGAGGAACTGATCCTCTTCGAGCTACGTCGTCTCGGGGTGGTACGGTGATCGATACGCACACCACTCGGCAGCATGATGCTGGCCAGCGCCTTTTCCTGGTGCTGGCGATTGCCGTGCTGCTAGGTGGGTTTGCTCTGCGTGTCTGGCAACTCAACACCGAGTCGATCTGGCACGACGAAGGCTGGTCAATCCGGGCCATAAACGATCCGATTAACACGCCAGACGACAATACACCTGTTGTCTATTATGCTGTGGGGCATATACTGTGGCGATTGGGGACTGGGGAAACTCCCTTTTCCTACCGATTTGCATCGGTGCTGATCGGGTTGCTGACGGTGGCGGTGACATTACTAATCGCCCGGCGCTGGTACGGCCCTGCGGCTGGAGGGGTTGCCGGCTCCCTGGTTGCGATCTCGCCGCTGCTCTGGGAATATAGCCAGGAAGTGCGCGCCTATGTCGCTGTCCCATTGGTAGCCCTGATGCTGCTTGGCCTGGCGGAGCAGATCTTGCGCTATCGCCACGGACAGATCATTCCGCGCCGGCTCTGGGCTGCGATTCTTGTCGTCGAGATTCTGGGATTGTACACACATAATCTGGTCGTGCCGGTAGTCGTCTGGCTCAGCGTAGCGATGGGCCTGGCCTGGTTGAGCCGCCAGGACTGGCGACGCCTCTGGAATTGGTTCTGGCTGCATCTCTTGATGGTGGCGGCTTATCTTCCGTGGCTGAGCACACAATCGCCCTCCGGCACACCCCTCAATACAGTACCTCAATGGGGCAGCGCATTGGTCCAGGATATCTGGTACAGCTACTTCTTACCAGCCTTGCCTCAGCTTCAAGAGACCGCAGATCACCTCCTTCTCGATCTGGCTGGCATTGTGACCATTCTGGCGGCGATGACGCTGCTCGTGCTTGACCGTTCGCGGCGTGCCTGGCTGCTCCTGTCCCAGGCAGGGATGGTCCCGCTCTTCAGCACCGTACTGCTCCGTCAAGCCAATATCGACTTTCATCCGCGTTACTATATCGCAGTCGTACCCGCCACACTGCTCTTGATCGTGGGGGGTGCCGTAGTGTTGCAATCCATCGCTGGTCGCCGCATCATCGTAGCAACCCTGTCCCTCGTGGTGGTTGCCGGTGGCTGGCTGACAGTCGATAGCCTGAGCGCCATCCAGAGTACCCGGCGCTACCAGCACGACGATTTTGCTGCGCTGGCGGATTACTACGTGGCACTGCCACCCGAGGCCGTAATATTGGTGCCCTATGACCGTGAGCCGGCCCTGCAAGACTATTACGCCGCGAGGATGGGGATCCAGGCACGTTTTGTGAACATCCCACTCCACAGTGATGAAGGGCGTCTTCTGGAAACACTCACTGACCTGATCGAGGCCGAGAGTCCCTCTCAGGTCGCGTTCTTGACCTGGTTCCAGTTACCTGCGGATACCCGCGGGATGTACCCATGCATTCTGGCCGGCGGCAGCCAGTCAATCGGCGCCGAGCAAACCTTCTTTGGCCTGGCCACGCAGACCTATACCCTTGACACGAAGCCGGTATTACAGCCCATCCCAGCCGCGCCGCGCTATGAGCGCATCCGGCTAGAGGATCTGGGGTGGATGAGCGCATCCGCCGGGGAAATCTGTGTGCGGTCCCGTTGGGAACTGCTCCAAACCCCTGACGAGCAGTTGAATACTGTTGTACGGCTTCTCAACTCCCTGGGCTGGGAGCTCTCGCAGGTTGATGCCGTTTTGCGAGACCGTGAGCAAGTCCCGGCCGACCAAATGGCTGCTGGTGACACCGTGTCATCCTATCATCGCCTACAACTTCCGCCAGCCGCCCCTGAGGATGGCTATCCGCTGACGCTAAGCGTTTACAGTGAAACGTTTCCCCACGGATTGGATGTTTTGTCACCAGATGGCGCACCGATAGGGGTCAACTACCGCCCCGATACCGCAATCGTTGCTTCGGGACCGCCACTTGACGAAGCGCCGGCTAGCAGCCAGTTGGTCTCGGATAACGCTGGGGCGCCCGGAACACTGGACAGCGCACAACCTCTGCACGTCACCGTGTTGATCGTATCTCCGGAGACCACAGCTACCATAGCGCTGGTTGGGGACGATTGGGTTCAGGAGCAGTCCGTCAAACTTGCAGCGCCGTCCCAACCCCAACGAAGCTGGCATCGCTTTCAGTTACCGCCAGAACCAGGCGAGAAAGTCCGACTCGAGGTCAACGGGCACGAAATCGCCACCTACGATGTAGTCAGCCTCACGCGCCAGTTTGATCTCCCAGCCTATGAGACACCGTTAGACGTCGTCTTTCCCGAGATTGGCACGCTAGTCGGCGCCACGGTCCTCAACCCGAGTAACGTATCATCTGAAGACCCGCCCGCCGTCGAACTCATCTGGCGAGCAGCTGGCCCAACAGAACGATCTAACGTCGCCTTTGTCCAACTACTGGACACTTCAGGCCGGCTATTGGCGCAGAGTGACCAGATCCCCGCCGCAGGCCAGCGCCCAACGACCGGCTGGGCACCAGATGAGGTGATTGTAGACAACCATCGCTTGACCTTTCGAGTAGAAGATTATGAGGGGGCAGCCTATTTGATCGCGGGCTTATACGACCCCCAGAGCGACACCCTGGCGCGCATCCTGGCTGAGGATGGAGCAGATCACGCACGGTTGCCAGTCGAGATCATCGTTGAAGAATAGTGTGAGCGAGGCGTATTGTGAGTGGATTTGGGTTTCTTTCACCATTGTTGTTAGGTTTCAGCGCATTAGCTGTGCCGATCTTCCTGTTATATATGCTGCGCCTGCGTCGGACTGACCAGCCGATTTCCAGTACGTTCCTATGGCAACAACTCGTGCGGGATCGCGAAGCCAATGCGCCCTGGCAAAAACTACGCCCTAATCTGTTGCTGCTGTTGCAGTTACTCATATTGGCGGCCCTGGTCCTGGCCCTGGCTCGACCATATCGTGAAGTTGAAACCATTGTCACCGGACGGGTGGTATTGTTGCTCGATGCCTCGGCCAGCATGAACGCCACCGATGTCGGTGGCGCGTCGCGCTTCGAAGCCGCACGTGATCTGGCATTGGACACCATCGATACACTCGGCGCCGACGATACGATGACAGTCATCCGGGTAGCAGCGGTGCCCGAAGTACTGGCGGCCGCCTCGCGCGATCGCAGCGTATTACGCGACGCAATCAACGATGCTGAGCCCGGCAAAGGCAGTGCGGACTGGTCTGCGGCTTTGACCCTCGCTTCAGCGGGATCACGCGGTGTGGAATCGCTGCGCGTGGTTATCCTGAGCGATGGTGGCTTGCCAGCGGATTTGCCGGAGTTACCCGGTGAATTGAGATACGTCAAGATCGGCGAGGACGACGACAACGTCGCCATCACCGCGCTCTCGACACGGGCTCTGCCCGGTGAAGCACCTCAGCTTTTTGCCCAGGTAACAAACTTCGGCGACCGCGACACCGAAGTCACCTTCCAGATCCGCCTTGACGACGATCTCTATGACTCGCGGTTCCGCGAAGTACCAGCCCGATCCGTAGTTGATGTCAGCGTCGAAGATCTGCCACCAGATTTCCTGGAACTCAAGGCCATTATCACGCCGCGTAGTGGGGTCGATGTACCCGACCACCTCGACGACGATAACACTGCCTATGCGGTCAATGCGGAGGCCTCAACCGGTGAGGTCCTGGTCATGACGGAGGGTAACACTTTCCTGGAGTTGGGCCTCAGTACCCTGCCAGGGATAAACGTAACAATAGCTTCCCCGGAGCGCGGGCTACCCAGTGGCGACTACGATCTGGTGGCCTTCGATGGCTGGCTACCCAACCAGTCACTGCCCGATACCGACCTACTCATTATCAATCCGCCAGAGAGCACGAATTACTTTGAGGTCACCGGCGAGACCAATGCAACCACCATCGACTCCCTCACTGGTGGCGTTCTGCGCGAGGATGAACGCACGCGATTTGTTGACTTCGCCAATGTCGACATCCTCAAAATCCGGACACTTGAGCGCATCGACTGGGCTACAGTCTTGTTCGAGACCACCGAGGGCGATCCACTCGTCCTGGCCGGCGAGGTTGATGGGCGCCAAATCGCGGTGATTACCTTCGCCCTCCAGGATTCTAACCTGCCACTCCAGCCTGCCTGGCCCATTCTGATGGCCCGGCTGAACGAATGGTACCAGCCACAGCGCGCGATCAATGATGACAATCTCTCGCCTGGTGAGGCAATTGTCGTCCGGCCGACAACTGACGCTGATGTCGTTCGCATCGAGGCACCCGGCGGCGATGACACGACGCTCGAGCTTGAAGACGCGCCAGAGGTCATCTATGCTGACACCTCCGATCCTGGTCTCTACCACGTTGAGGTGCTCCTCGAGGGGGAGGTCGTCCAAAGTGACGCCTTTGCGGTTAACCTGTTTGATGCTGGTGAAAGCAATATCACACCCGTTGAGGAGATTCTCGTCCAGACTCAGGAAGGCGAGACGACCATCGCCAGCACAACGCGCGAAGAAACTGGCCGCCGTGAACTGTGGACACTCCTGGTTTCGGCCGGCCTGCTCATCCTGGGAATCGAGTGGTGGTACTACCATCGCAGTCTCAATCGCAAACCTAAACCCGTTTCTCCGCAAATCCTTCAAGGCCGCCAACGCCGACCCAAAAATCGGCGCTGGTGGCAAAGGATATAGGCTATGAGCTTTACAAACCCTGATGCTTTTCTGCTGCTCCTGTTAATCCCGATTTTCATGCGCCTGGGCTGGCCACGCCTGGCCTACCGCCGTCGTCGCGACACGGTTGCCCTGGTAGTACGGATCATCCTTATTCTGACGCTGATCCTGGCGCTGGCCGGGCTGCAAATCCGCCGCGAAGCCGATAAGCTGGCGGTGGTCTTCCTGGTGGACGTGTCTGATAGCATGGACGAGACCTCCCAACGCCAAGCGCTCGAATATGTACGCCGCGCCATTGATGAAATGGGCGAGGATGATCAAGCGGCGGTTGTGCTCTTCGGCTCCAATGCTCTGGTCGAGCACCCGATGGATGCTCTGGTGAACCTCAACGAGATTGGATCCGAACCGGTGCGTTTAAACACTGATATCGCGGAGGCGATCCGGCTGGGCCTGGCGCTATTTCCGCCAGATGCCGCTAAACGGATGGTGATCCTCAGCGACGGTCTGGAAACGGTCGGGGATGCGGTGCGCGCTTCGCAGCTCGCTGCAGCAACTGATGTCCAGATCGACTATGTCCCTTTCGGTATCGTGCGTGACCGCGAAGTGCTGGTCAACAGCGTCCGTGTTCCCTCCGTGGTCGGCGAGAACGAGCCATTCGATCTGGTTGTTTCACTTGAGAATAAGGGAGATTCCCCAACAGATGCGAACCTGACGATCCTGGCGGCTGGTTCAGCAATCCACACCGCACAGGTCACCTTACGCCCCGGGATGACCCAGTATGCCATTGGGCCACTCGAATTCCCTTCGGCCCAGTTCGTGGATTTTCGCGTTCTATTGGAACCAATAACCGCGGAGGGTTTTCAACAGAATAACCAGCTCTCGGCGTTTACCCAGGTATCTGGCCGGCCCCGCGTTCTCGTGGTTGCCAATGACCCAGCGGAGACTCAGTATCTCGAGGCCGCGTTGACGGACGCCGGTCTCCTTCTCGATGTGGTTACTCCTGCTCAGATGCCGCTTGGGCTGGCGCCCCTCAGCACCTACCGCAGCGTTATTCTGGTCAATGTCCCGGCGGCAGATCTGACGCCGCGTCGGATGGAACTGCTCGAAATCTACGTGCGAGACCTGGGAGGCGGCCTGATCGCTATCGGCGGACCGGACAGCTACGGTGTCGGTGGCTATTTTGAGACGGAACTCGAGGACGTATTACCCGTCGAAATGCGTATCAAAGATCAGGAACGCATCCCCCAACTCACAATGGTCTACGTGATTGACCGCTCTGGCTCCATGGAGATCACCGGGCCGAGTGGATTCACCAATCTGGAGTTGGCCAAGGAAGCCGTCTTGCGGTCGATGAACTTCCTCAACAACTACGACCGGGCAGGCGTCGTCTCGTTCGACCACCAGGCCTTCTGGGTCGTCGACATTCAGGAAATCGGGGATGCCGCTAACCGCCAGCAGATCGAGGATCGGGTCGGCAGTTTGCGCGCCGGCGGTGGTACGGATATCTTTGGTGGCTTAAATGCTGTCGACAGCGTCCTCCCCAGCGATCCCTCCACTCTGAAGCACATTATCTTGCTTACTGATGGTGGCGCGAACCCGTCGGGTATCACATCCATGGTCGGCCGGATGCATGATAGCTTCGATATCACCACCTCAGTGGTAGCGATTGGCGAAGACTATGCGCCCTGGCTGCGCGATGTTGCTGCTCACGGTGGCGGGAATTTCCATGCAACCTCAGATGTTGAGAGCATTCCCGCCATCTTCTCAGCGGAGACTGTTCTGGCGACCCGTTCGTATATCTTTGAAGAACCCTTTACCCCCGCCATTACCGCTCCCAGCCCGATTATTGACGGTGTGGATTTGAACACGATGCCGCCCCTGCTAGGCTATGTAGCGACAACACCCAAAGAGACCGCCACGGTCATCATGACAGGCCCCGAAGAAGATCCGATCCTGGTCTCCTGGCAATATGGCCTGGGGCGTTCGGTGGCCTTCACATCGGACGCGACTCTGCGTTGGGGCACTAACTGGGTGAATGGCTGGGGCGACTACACCCGTTTCTGGAACCAGGTTGTGCGCTGGACCATCACGGAGGGAACGGATAGCAATCTCGACGTCTGGGTCGAGGAACGTGGTGAAGACTCCGTGGTGGTGGTTGATGCCCGCGACAACAGCGGCAACTATCTCAATGCGCTGGACCTCGAAGCGGCCATCGTCTTGCCTGGACGCGAGACAGTTTCACCGCAGTTCCACCAGGTGGCCCCAGGCCGTTATGAGGCCTCCTTCAAGCCAACAGATGAGGGCGCATATTTCATCCGTGTTTATGGCGGGACCAGCGAAGATGCTCCCATCGAGGCGACCGTAGCGCAGAATACGGGCTGGGTCCTCAGCTATTCACCTGAATACCGGGTCAATGAGCCAGACGCTGTCTTCTTGCAGCAGATCTCGCGCACCACAAATGGCTCCTCGCTGGCCGGGAATCCCGCCTCGGCCTTTGTCCATAACCTCGAACAAGAGGAAGCTGCCCTCCCATTGTGGCCATACCTGTTAGGACTGGCCGCAGTGTTGCTGGTCGTCGATATCGCGGTCCGGCGTCTGGTCATCAATCAAAGCGATCTCGAACGCATGCGCGAGACAGTCCTCAATCTGGTCGGCCGGCGCGAAAGCCGCTACGATGAGACCGAGTACTCTGAGCGGATGAGTGATCTCATGCGGGCCAAACAGCGTGCCCAGGGAGAAGCGGGCAGCGCTGAGGGCGATGCGGCTCAGCCTGCGCCGGCGGCAACCGCCATCCGCCATACCAGAAGCGAGGCAAAGCATCCCCAGCAGCCATCGAAGCCGGAATCCCAGCAGGATAAGAAGCAAGTGCCCAAACCGGGTGAGCCGCCGAAAGCACGCCCTGCCGCTGGGGATAAGTCGACCGCATCCCAACTGCTCAAGAAGAAACGGGAACGCTCGTAATATGCCAGATCGATTCTCTCTCAAAGGCCCGGTAGTATTGGCGCTTCTCATGCTGCTAGGTGTAGCGATTGCCTGTACTGCCAGTTTAGCGGACGATCCAAGTCCCGCGGCAGATGGGGATACGCCAACCGCCGAAATGCCAGCCACCTCAGACTGGGTATCCGTTGCAGCCGGCGTAGACTATCGTGCTTTTGCGGTCACTACCGCCAGCAGCCCGGATTTTGAGATGCACGTTGTCCGTATCGACCCGGAACAGGTACAGTTTCGGGTCCACTACCTCCCGGGAGATGGTAATAGCTTCTTCGCCTGGCAAGCGGCTCTTGGCCAGGAAGTCCTGGTATTTGTTAACGCCAGTTTCTTCACCGAGGACAATAACGCCATCGGGCTGGTAGTGGCAGACGGCGTGACCTATGGCATTTCACTAGCGGGCTATGGGGGTATGTTCCAGGTTGAACAGAGCGGCACGGTGCGGGTGCGATCGTTGGTTCAGGAGCCCTATCGTGGCGAATTCTATGCCCAGGCTGTTCAAGCCTTTCCCGTACTCGTTGAGCGCCCGGGAATTGCAGCCGCAACTGGCCCCGGCTTCGATGATCCTGCCCGCCGCACGCTGGTCGCCGAAGACGGCCAGGGTAACATTCTGTTGATGACAACCGGCCTCCTCGGTCACATCACCTTCAATGAACTGCAAGACTGGCTCCTCGGCAGCGGCCTGGAACTCGATGTGGCGGTAGCGCTGGACGGTGGCAAATCGACCGCCATGTATGTCACCCATCCTAATGAGCCAGTTGAGATCCCGGCGTTCAGCGATTTGCCCATCATCTTAGCCGTTTATCCACGTTGAGTTGCCTACACTATGCCGACTACAATTGGCCTACTCACTCCTAACGGACTGGAAGCCGTTGGCTATACCGCGGAATCATTGGCCGAAGCCGCGACGCACGAGCCAGAAGGGGTATACTCGGTGGCGCGCACCTTTCACCACGACCAGGAGCTTATGTTGGATGCTCACCTGGATCGTATGGAGGAATCCGCGCGCATTGCAGAGATACCTTTGCAACTGGATCGCGCGGCGTTACGTGGCGCGCTTCGCGAATTGATCGCGCAAGCGGGCTATCCAGAAGCGCGTTTTCGGATTACGGTGCCGCGTCAAGCCCCGGACCACCGGATCATCACGCTAGAGCCTTTTGAAGCGATCCCGGCCGCGCTGCGCCAAAAGGGGGTTGCGGTGGCAACGGTGCCTATCCAGCGGGAGGCTCCCCAGGCGAAGTTAACCGAGTGGATGGCTCAACGCGCCGCCGCCAAACAGCAACATGCGCCAGACGCCTATGAATGCATTATTGTTGATGAGCAAGAAGCCCTGCTAGAGGGCTTTGGCAGCAATTTCTACGCTGTTGTCGATGGTGTGCTGTATACGGCGCCGGATGACACGGTATTGAATGGTATTGCCCGTCGGGTTACACTGACCATCGCCCCCGAGGTAACGCCCGTGAAATTGGCGGCAGTGAGACTGGCCCAACTTCCACAACTCGATGAGACGTTCCTGACCAGTAGCAGCCGCGGGGTCATACCGATTACCCGGATCAATGCCACAGTGATTGGCAATGGCCAGCCCGGGCCTTACACACAACAGCTTGCTAATCGATATGATGCCTGGGTCGAGGCACATCTAGCGCCGATCTAGGAGTTCATCATAGACCACGGCGACGGCCGCCGCGCCGTGGTGATGACTATACTGCGAAACCACCCACTTGCGGCTTTGCCGAGCCAGTCGTTCGGCCAGCGCCGTGTCGTTTATCACTCGCAGCACAGCATTGGCAAAATCTTCGGGCGTGTCCGCGAGCAGCATATGCTCACCATCAATCGGATTCAGCCCTTCGCTGCCGATCGTCGTCGTGACTACTGGTAGTTCACAGGCGGCAGCTTCCATCAACTTGTTGCGAATGCCACTCCCGCTCCGGATAGGGCATACAAACACGGTTGCCTCAGTCAAATACGGCCGCAGGTCATCTACCAGACCCGTCACAATCACACCCGAGTTGGGGTCTTTGCCCGCCGCCACCATCGCCGGAGTTGGGTCTTTGCCAACCAGGACCAACTCGAACTCCGGGCACTCAGCCCGGATGTGTGGCATGATGCTCTCGATGAAATAGCGGGCAGCATCCGCGTTGGGGAAATACTTATAATCTCCAACGTAAATCGCTTTGGCGTGAGCCCGATCACCCGGCCCGCGATGAAAGTACTCAACATCAACCCCATGAGGGATAATCCTCGTCGGCACCCCTGGGACCATACGGTGAACATATTCTGCATCCACATCCGACAACACGCGTATCATATCTGCCCGTCCCCAGGCCCGCGGCTCAAATAGCCGCATCTTCAGCGCTTCAATTGCAATGCCAGGGCGCTGGTGGATCGGGTTGGCAACCTTCGCATGGCGCCACCAGACGACATGCTCGATCGCCGGTTCCGACATCAGAATAGGCACCTCATTGCCAGCAGGAATATGCTGCATCATGTAGAAAGACTCGACGTGTATCACATCAAACGCGCGCTCGTCCAGCAGGCGGGCAATTGTCGCCTGGTATTCAGGTGTGTGATACAGTCGCATCGTAATCGGACGGATTCCGGTCAGGGTCATCAGGGCAGCACGGGTAACGCTCGGGCTAGATGGCCGATCAATCACGATCATCTCGCATAGTTCATAAACTGGTGAAACATCAAACTGCTGTTCTTCAGGGCGTCCAAAACAAACCAACGTGACCTCATAGCCATGCTTCGCCAGCCATGCAACCAGGTCAAATGTTCCTTTCCGCCCGCCACTCACCGGCGGATAAGGCAGATAGGGAGTTAACATCAAGACGCGGGCCATGTCTCAGGAATTGCCTTTCTTTATATACCGTTCAATCTGCTGCTTGAGATGCTCGTAATCCTGGTGTGTCCGGTCCGAAATGGCGAAAACCGGCTTGAATCCATGCCCAGAGAGCATACCCACAACACGATAGTGGGCAGGCAAGGCCCCCGGCCTTGCGACGAACATGACGCCGGTTTGTGCCTTGCGCCGGAGCTTACTGGGTGGGGGCGGCTTCACCAGGGTATGCGGTGTCATCGCTTCGATCTTGTCCCAGGCCACATATGTCTCAGCGAAGACAAGCGGTCGCAGGCGCAGCCCTCCCTCCTCCACGGCAATCGACGGATGCAGCGAGGTCAGCAAAAAGAGCGGCAGCGCCAGACCCAATAGGAACGGGACCATCAATACCATCAGAAAAAGTCCGTAGCCAATTCCCAGGACCAGCAAACCAGCAACGCCCAGCACGGTGAGTAGCATTCCGCTGACAGTAAAGCATCCGATCAGCCTTTGAAGCCGTTGCCGGGGATGGGGATGGTTGGAAATCGTCATCGAAGTGGGGTATCCTGCAAATGGTCAACTTGCATTCAGAACGACTAATTATACCGCTCAGGTCAATCATATGGCAGATGAATTTGAGATAACGATCACTGATATCGCCCCAGATGGGAAGGGTATTGGCTATTATCAAGGCGACACGGTCCTTGTTCCCTATACCATCCCCGGCGAATCTCTGCGGGCCCGGACGGTTCGCCGTCAGGCTGACGACAGTATTCTGGCCCATGGGATCACCCTCCTGGCGGCATCAGGTGATCGCATCACACCACGCTGCCCCTTTTTTGGGCCGGGCCGGTGTGGCGGATGCCAATGGCAACATATTGACTATCCAGCACAACTTGCTCTCAAAACAGATATCGTGGCCTCCGCGCTTCAGGAAGCAACTGGTATCAAAGATGTGCCTATCGAGATGGCGTTGGCCAGCCCGGAAAGCTGGGCCTACAACGTGAGCGCCGACTTTGTCCCCACAGACGAAGGCAGGCTCGGCTTTCCCGCAACGAATCCCGAAAACACGATCGCCATTGACGAATGCCATATCATCAAGCCCGAAATAATGGGGTTGGTAGCGGACCTGGATCTATCACTCGATACGCTGACGAAGCTCCAGGCCCAGGTCAATAGCTGGGGCCGGCGGATGCTCGTGCTGCAGACAGCGGACGAAACACCGCCTGAGCTGGAGATCTCTATTCCGGCCTCGCTGAACTTCCTCCTGGGTTACCAGGAGCCCTTCAACTTGATCGGCGCCACCCATATCACCCATCGCATCCACGGACGTGATTTCCGCGTTACGGCCGGCGTAAGCTATCGTGCCAATTTGCCACAGGTCGAGCGACTGGTGGAGCTGATCGTGTCGTTGGTAGAACCTACGGCTGAGCAAATGGTCTTCGATCTCTATGGAGGAATCGGCACGTTCTCGGCGTTTATCGCGCCCCAGGTGAGCCACGTGACCTATGTTGATAGTTATCCACCCGCCGCCACCGATGCTGAATTCAATCTGGCGGATCTGGATAATGTCGATATCATCGAAGGGCGTACCGATGCCGTCCTGGGGGCACTGGTGGAAGCAGGTGAATGGCCAGAGTATTACGCAGCTATCCTCGATCCCACGCAGGGCTTGACATTCAAGCTCCTCCAGCTCCTCAAGACATTGCAGATTCCTGTGCTGATCTACGTGAGCGATGACCCAGATCAGCTCGCTCAAGATGCGAAATATCTCATCAAGCAGGCAGGATACTGGCTGGACGCCGTTCACCCAATCGACTTTGCACCTCAGACAGCACACATTACCAGCGTAGTCGCGTTTAGAAAGCAGTAAATGCACCCATGGATAACCTGCAGGAAACGGACCTGGTCGCGATCCGCGATGAGACGGTTGAGATTGCGCGTGCCGCCGGGAGACTATTGCAAGACTACTTTGACCGGCCGCATACCATGGAACTGAAGTCGGCCGCTACCGATCTGGTCACCGAAGCCGACCGTGCTTCAGAACAACTTATCGTCAAACGTTTGCAGGCCGCTTTTCCCGATCACCAGATTGTGGGTGAAGAAGGGGGCAGCTATGCTCATGATGCAACCGAGGCCTCGGCACTGCGCTGGTACATTGATCCTATTGATGGCACCACGAATTTCGCCCACCGGATTCCCCACTTCGCCATTAGTATGGCCTTGAATGGCCTGGATGGGTTTCCGTTGGTGGGCGTAGTCCATGACCCGATGCGCGGTGAGTGCTTTGCCGCAGCCCGCGCTCAGGGGGCAATGCTTAACGGCCAACAGATCAAAGTCTCGAATACCGATATGCTGGCCCGGAGTGTGATCGCCAGCGGTTTTCCCTACGATAAATGGACCGATACACGCAACAACACATCTGAATGGGCGAACTTCGTGGTCCGCACGCGCGGCATCCGGCGGATGGGATCGGCAGCGCTGGATCTCGCCTACGTGGCGGCGGGCCGCTATGACGGCTATTGGGAGCAGAAGCTCAGCCCGTGGGATTTCTGGGCGGGGCTGCTGCTGGTACAGGAAGCTGGCGGCGTCGTGAGTGATCTTAAGGGTAGACAGGATGGCTTATTGAGCCGGGGTAAGGTTGATATGATCGCCAGCAACTCACACCTACAGACCCAGATGCTGGCGGTTATCCAACAGGGCCCAGATGCACCCCTCCCCGCTGGCTAGCTTGTGATCAAGGTTGAAGCCCACTCCATTTGCCTCGATGCGATGTGGCATCAAAAGCTTCGAGTTGGTCGAGGACGGATGCAGGAGTGTCACCCGAGATCAACAGTTGCCGATTCTCATTCGAGATGAATCCCTGTACATGCGCATGATCTATCATCGCCAGCAATGGGTCATAGAAGCCGTCAAGATTCAGGACTGCCACCGGTTTGGCTTGAATACCGAGCTGTAACCAGGTAATCGCCTCAAAGAGTTCCTCAAGCGTGCCAAAGCCCCCCGGCATCGCGACAAAGGCATCGGCGCGCCCGGCCATCAAGGCCTTTCGCTCATGCATGGTCTTGACGGTGATTTGCTCTGACAACCCCTTATGGTCGCCTTCGCGTGCGATGAGCGCTTCAGGTATGACACCGGTGACATGGCCACCACCAACCAGAACGGTATCGGCAATCACCTTCATCAAACCCATGTTGCCACCCCCATAGACCAGGCTCAGCCCGCGCTCGACGAGAGCTTTGCCCAGCCCGACAGCACCCGCCGTATACACTGGCCGCGTGCCGACCCTTGAGCCGCAGTAAACACATATCGTCTTCAATTTACACTTCTCACAAAATCTCGATCCGTAAACGGCACATATCTTTACAGCGTAGCACTCCCCATCCAGAGGACATACCATAACATTTAGGGAAAATTCACGCAGCTAATTGTGTAAAATGCCACGAGAGATTTGCTTTACAATGAAATTAAGATTAAAATATCGTAAAGAGATACCTGGCGGGTTGGGAGCGCATTGTTGATTCGGCGACTGTCTCGTGGCGAGAAAGTGGCAGACAATCGGCAATTGATCTTCTACCCCCCAGGGAAGTGTTGTTGAGCACAAGGTGAGTAGCACTGTTGATTGACCGAATGCAATTCTGGAGTAACTGGCGATGCCATCGCTGCTGAAAAAAATAACTTGTCGTGATTGTGGCCATGAAATGCCGCCTGACCCAATGAAAACCGCGTGCGAGAAATGCGAGTCGGCCTGGCTACGTGCTGAATACGACTATGAAACCGCACATAAAGCCTGGACCACCGAGATGCCCCAGCGCAATGCATCGTTGTGGCGCTATGAGGAGCTTCTCCCCGTATCCTATCCGGGTCACGATGTCTCGATGGATGAAGGCTGGTCGCCTCTGGTGCGTGCATCGCGTTTGCAGAAAGAATTGGGTATCAATCGCCTTTACATCAAGGACGAACGCCAGGGCCCTACCGGCTCGTTTAAAGATCGCCAGGCTGTATTGGGTGTGGCGGCGATCAAACAGGCAGAAATCGACGAGTTCGTCCTGGCCTCCACCGGCAACAAGGCGGCGGCTTTTGCGGCCTATTGTGCCCGCGCGGGCATTCGGCTGTGGATATTCCTTACAAGTATGGTGCCGAGCGAAAAACTGCGCGAGCTGGGTCTCTATGGCGCCGAGGTTGTGAAGATTGCTGGCACCTACGATCAGGCAAAGAAGGTCGCCAAAGACTTCGCGGCCCGCCGCAAGTTGCTCTACGAAATGGGCGCACGCAGTATCCCCAGCCACGACGGCATGAAAACCATCGCCTTTGAGATCGCCGAACAGTTGGCACGCCTGGAACCTGCTGAAGACGGCAAATGGCAGGCGCCTGATTGGTACATCCAGGCCGTCAGCGGTGGCATTGGTCCCATTGCCGTGTGGCACGGCTTCGAAGAATTGAAACGCATGGGCTTAATCGATAAGCTTCCGCGCCTGGCCATTGTCCAGGTCGAAGGCTGTTCGCCCATGGTCCAGGCCTGGAAAGAGAACAAGGAAGTAGCAGAGCCCGTCATCCCCCACACCCGCATCGCGGTGCTGGCGACAGGAGACCCCGGTAGAGGCTACACCGTCCTGCGTGAGGCATGTCTGACTAATGGTGGGACCATGCTCTCCGTAAATGACGGTGAGGCCTTTCGCGCCATGCGCCGCATCGCCCGCCTCGAGGGCTACAGCATGGAGCCAGCCACGTCGGTGGCATTCGCCGGGCTAGAGAAAATGGTCGCCGATGGAACCATCCAACCGGATGAGCTGGTGGTGATCAATTGCTCTGGCCATACCTTCCCCGCTGAGAAACATGTCCTGGAAGATCAATATGTGCTGGACTTGCAGCTTGGTCAGGAAGAAGGTCGCGAGGAAGCCACCCTCACCAGTCAGATGCAAGAAGGACTGGATGCTGCCCTCGCCCACCTTGATGAGCAGGTAACCACGGTAGTCATCATCGATGACAATCCTCAAGACAGCCGACTTATCCGGCGTTTGCTCCAGAATCATCGGAACTACCGCGTCTTTGAGGCCAATGATGCCCGTGATGGCCTTGACCTTGTTAAGCAGCGCAAACCGGACCTGGTGGTGACAGACCTAACCATGCCCGACATGGACGGGTTTGAGTTGCTTTCCGCCCTCAAGAGTGACCCCGAGACGCGCGATATCCCGACGGTGGTTGTCTCGGCCAAGACCCTGACCCAGGAGGAAAGATCCTATCTCGAATCCAGTGTGTCGTCACTCTGGCAAAAGGGAAATTTCAACACACGCGAACTGGTGGACCATGTGGTCCGGACGCTGGGCACCGATGAAGAAACCAAGCCGCAATCAACCTCGATTCAAACCACGATCGAGCGGGTTGAGAACGGGGTAAAGACGGTTCTGGATAATCTTGGGCATTCCTCAGTGCTCGTTGTTGATGACAATCGGCGGGATGCACGTTTGGTCCGGCGCATCCTGGAGGCAACGCGTCGGTATAACGTCCATGAGGCCTATTCGGCTGCTGAAGCGCAGGAGCTGCTCGAGGAACACCTTCCCCGTCTGATCGTCCTGGATGTCATGTTGCCTGACATGGACGGCGTTGCGCTGATGAAGCTTATCAAGGGTGATGAACGCTACAAGAACATCCCAGTGGTTGTTATGACCGCCAAGAACCTATCGGCTGAGGAGCGTCAAGCCTTTGAAGAGCACAACTGCTCGATATGGTTGAAAGCTTCACTGGATCGCCAGGCCCTCGTAACCCACGTCGATGCAGTCGTGCGCGAGAAACGCAAGTCATGACGCCCATCCGAGCAACAACTGTCAGGACGCTGTTGGGTCTATTCTGGTCTCAAGAAGTATCAAATTCTGTAACTGCTAGCATGAAAAAGGGTCAGCACGATGTCCAAGCGAATCCTATACGTTGAAGACAACTTCCACAACAAGCGATTGGTTCGGAAAATCCTGACAGCGAAGGGCTATACCGTCCTGGAAGCCGAGGATGGTCATACCGGCGTGGAGCTTGCAATGTCGGAAATGCCGGACCTGATCCTGATGGATATCAATATCCCTGGTCTGGATGGAATCGAAGCCACCCGTATGATCAAGTCTTTCCGCGAAACAGCCGACATACCGGTCATTGCACTGACAGCCAATGCAATGCGCGGTGACCGCGAACGCTTCCTGGCAGCCGGGTGTGATAACTACCTACCCAAACCGATTAGTACCTCGGATTTGTTATCCGTCGTCAAAAGCTACCTGGGTGAATAGCCCTTATCAACTAGCGCTGCGCTAGCTTGCATACGGGCACGGCAAATCCACTTGTTCGGATTCTGTTAATCCTGCTGGCTTCTATCTTTCTTTACAGCTTTTATATTCCCTGGCATCTCAAATGCATGGTATGATGAGTATGCATGGGTAAGCCGCATTCATGTGGTCAACACCTGATGCATGATGGAGCAATCCTGGATATAAGGGGGAGGCTGAAGGTTCTGTAGAAAGGCTATGACCATGAACCTACAACGGATACGGCTGCTCGGAATCACATTATGTCTCATGATGGTGCTGGAACTAGTGGGTGGAGTTCCTGTAGGTTCCATAATCCAACCCCCATCAGCCGCCGCGCAGAGTGGCCCCAGTTGCGGAAGCGGGTTGTGGGATACGACTTTCTTCAACGATACCAATCTAACGGCAACCGCCTATATCGGATGTACGAGTGCGTCCCAGCTAAACCAGGGAATCAACTGGGGAACGGGGAGCCCGGTAGGCGGTGTTGGCCCCAACAACTATTCCGCGCGCCTCATCACGAATCTGACGTTTGTAACATCGGGCAACTATCGCTTCACCGCGACCTTTCAGGACAGCGCCCGCCTGTATATCAATGGGCAATTGACCTCGATCAACTCCTGGGGATCGGATGTCAGCACGACGCAATCAGCGTCTGCAGATTACAATGTCCCCGCGGCCAATACTACGGTTACTCTGATGCTTGAGTTCGCAAAATACACAGGCACGGGCGAAATCAAGCTGGCCTGGCAGCTCACTGGAGACACGGGCGACGATAGCACCAACGGCGACATTAGCGTTGGTAATCCATGGACGGCTGAATATTTCAACAATACCAGTCTCACCCCCCCGGGGATCGTCGGTCCAAGTCTGCCGGGCGGGCCTCTCAATCTTAACTGGGGTCTCAACGCACCGCTGGGAGGCATCACACCCGATAACTGGTCTGCCCGCTTCACCAGCGTGGTGAACTTCTTGCAGGATGGCGTGATCACCTTCGAGGCTGAGGCTGATGATACGGTGACGGTGTTTGTGGATGATACGCCGGTTACTGCTTCAGCCGAGGTCTATATTGAAGGACAGGTCTATCGTGGCTCGATCTCACTGACGGCTGGCCCCCACACCGTTCGAGTGGAATACAGGGATTTCGTCGCGGAGGCGTTCTTACGGGTAAGCTGGTCGGGTAGTGGTACTGACGGACAGCCAGCGGGACCAGGTGTGCCGGCTTCGCCAACGGGCGTCACCGGGACAGTAACCGCGTCGGTGCTCAACGTACGCCAGCAGCCCACCGTGAGCGCAACACGGATCACGCGCATTCGCAAAGGCGAAACCTATGCCGTACTGGGCCAGAATACCGGTGGCAACTGGGCCTATCTGGATGTGAATGGTACGCGGGGATGGGCTTCAGCGCGCTGGCTGCAGTTTAGTGGCAATTTCAATACGTTGCCGCTTCTTGATGCGGCCGGTAATGTGATCCCTGACGCCGGTATCATGCAAGCGCGCCCGGTTGGCAACATGCGAATCCGCACTTGCCCTGCCTTCAATTGTCCCCGCGTTGGCTATGTGCCCTGGGGCGATATCGTCACCGTCTATGGCCAGAGCGCTGACCGGCGCTGGATAAAAGTGGACTATACCGACCGCGCAGGCAACCGGATCAGCGGCTGGACCTACAAGATATGGTATCGCGTGGTAGATGACCTCCAACAAGGCCTACCCGCCAACCTGCCGATCGTTCAATAGAAGCGTTCCGTTCCTAGCATGAAGAGACGGCAACCCCACCTTCGGTTGCCGTCTTCTGATTTTCGTCCTACGCCTGTTGGTAGAATCTAGTCCCAGGTGCGTTGGTCGACAATCAAGCGGGAATCCTCAAGCGTATCCACCCATTCAATTGCATTCACATTCAGACGGGCGGCCTGTTGCAGTGCCGCCTTAAGTTGGTCGTCTTCGACCTGTCCTTCGGGTGCCTTCACAACGCGCACGGTGACAATATCGCGAGCGCCCTCGCGGCTGATGACTGCCTGAAGGGCTTGCAGGCCTGTGAACATTGAATGGACAAACTTGAGCTGATTGGGGTGCAAGAACATCCCCCGAACTTTCACCGCCTCGCCGCTACGCCCCACTAGGGCAAGCAGCCGGTTGGTGCCCGGTATGGCAATCGCCATATCACCTGTACCGAAGCGCACGAGGGGGTAAGTCCGATCGAACTTGGTTACCACAACCTCGCCGGGTGTACCTTCCTCAACACGTTGCCCGCTTTCCGGATCAACCAGCTCAACGACTTGATTGGCGGCCAGAACCATCCCCTCTGCGCCTGGCACTTCGTAAGCGATAACCCCCAGATCGGCTGTGCCATAGGCCTGGCTGGTCTTCAAACCATAGTCCTCCTCGAAGCGGGCGCGAAGTGAAGGTGGATACGGTTCGGCAGTGAAAAACGCCTTCTGAAGTGTTACAGCTTCGCGCGGGAGGCCCATCTCCTCGGCTTTGTCCAGAACTATGGCCAGAAAACTCGGGGTCCCGACATAGCCATTGGCTTTGAGATCGAGCATGACTTTGACATGGACATCTGTATTGCCCGGACCCAAGGGCACGACAGTAGCGCCGGTGCGACGCACTACTTCATCGAGCAACAACCCGGCGGGCACCATATGATAGAGAAACGCGTTGATCACGACATCCCCCGCACTGAAGCCAACCTGTTTTAAGGCGTCAATGGCATCATCAGCCAGCGCTTTATCCTCCATGCTAAAGGGATCATAAATCGGGCCAGGGGATAGATAGATCCGGTCCAGGCTGCTTGGTGCCACACCAAGCCACCCGCCAAAAGGTGGATCCTGCTGTTGCATCGCAGTGAGCTGATCTTTGCTTGTTACCGGCAGCTTGGGGAGGTCCGCAACGCTCTGAATCGCTTCCAGTGTCAGGCCGGCACGCTCAAAAAGGCCCTTCACAGCAGGTGCGTGCTCGTAGGCATAGGCCAGGTGTTCGCGCAAACGTTGGTCGAGGTTAGTGGTCATGGCAGCTCTACTCTCCAGGTGATGAATGAACTAGCGGTGTGCTTCGGCAGGCGTAGTGATATCAAGAGGGCGCCCGGAACGATGCTCCTTGCGCCTGACCCGCGCCGCTGTAGCTGTATCAGGATGGACACGTCCACCCTGCAAGCGTAATGCAACCAGTAATGCCAATAGGCTAACACCAGCGCCAATTAGGAACAACTCATTGACCTGGGCTACCGTGACATCAATATAGGCATCCTGACGCGCGCTGATATTATCAAAACTACCCAGTGCGCTGATCCGCTGCTCAACACGATAGAGGGCATAGCTTGTCATGCCCGAGATAGCCAGGGTCATGCCAACCAATCGCAAGATCAGCACCAGGGCCGCCGAAACGCCACGCTCCCCTTCCCGGACCTCGTTAATCAGCGCCGTTGCTACCGGGGACATCGTCAACCCCAGGCCAATGCCGATGACAATCATCTCACCGCCCATAATCCAGGGCGAAATGTCAGCCGTCCACGTCAGGCTGCAGAGGATGAAACCTGCCATCGCCAGCCCCATACCCGTGACTGTCACATTCCGGTAGCCGAAGCGATCGCTAAGCCACCCACCAGGGAACGCCGCTAGGGCCATTGGCACCGTCAAACCAGAGAGGACCAGACCGGCCACCAGCGCCGCATCCTGGAAAGCTTCCTGCGCGCTTGAATCGGCCCGAAGATTGATAACCAGCGGTACGCTCACCAGGCCTATCGCCAGGGTGAACCCAACACACAGGTTGGTAAATCCAGCGGAGCTGTAATTGCGCTTCAGGAAAAGGCGCAGATCGATAAGCGGGTAGCGGGTATGCAGTTCCCAGTAGATAAACGCAACAAAAGATATCGCGGAGGCAATCAGCAACGGGACCACAAAACTGGTGTCGTTACCGTTACCCGCGCTTGCCAGCTCATCAAAGCTCACCGTACCGCCACCAAATGCTGACTCAGGGCTGAGACTGCCCAGCGCAATACTGAGGCCACTCAATGCCAAAGTGATCAGGGCTGCGCCCAGATAATCAAATCGGATCGATGAAGACGAGGCTTCACTTGCTTGAGCACCCTCTTCGTTGCGAGATGGAGGCCGAAGGAATACGAAGACTGGACGGATGAGCGGGAAGAGATGGATCAACCTAGACAGCAAGCCCGGTGCACGCCGATATGTGTTTTTGAAGGCTGGACCACGCAATGCATATAATGCGACACCCAAAGCTATCAGACTGAAAGGGATATTGAGCAGAAACAAGGTACGCCAATCCGGATACCCGATGTTGATGCCGAATTGGTCAAAAAACGCCACAATGTCATTCCCCGCGACGCCAAAGAACTTGACCATCGCGCCGCCATACAGATGGCCCAGCACCCAGCCGGAAGTATCTATCGCCCCAACCAGACCCAATGGGCGTGCACGCCGATTGGCTGGAAAGATATCGCTGACAATCGCCATCGTCACGGGCACGATTGCCCCGGCGCCAAAGGCCTGGATCGTGCGCCCCATGATAATCATGTAAAGCTCGCGCATTTCCTGCGACGGGGGAATATGCGTGTCCGGATTGGGATAAATCCAACGATATACACGCAAGTACCAGTCCGTCGGCCAGGTATGTGCAATCGAGACAAACCACGAGCCAAAGACAAACACCACGAGACAGACGACGTAGACCCAGCGACGCCCGACCATATCCGAGATACGGCCCATAAATGTCATGCTGATGGTATAGGCCAGCAAGTAGCCGCTGACCATCCACGAAGCATCATCCAGCTTGGTATCCAGTGGCAGGCGCAGCTGGTTGATAACCTCCGGCAGAATCGCGGAGACGATGGTCAAATCCAGCGAGCCAATGAATACCGGCAAGCATAAGAGCAAGAGGATAATCCAGGGCCGTGATACAACGGGCTGGTCTGTGTTAGTCATACGCAATCAAGCGTCCTTTCGCGAAGCAACACCCACGCGATGCCTGAGTTAACAGCTTCAGCAGGAGAGCTTACGGGATATCAGGTTCTTCGATCTCAAAGTCCCGGTTGTAAGAGTCAAAATCAATCGTCCAGATCTTGACTTCATCGGTTTCGGTCGGTTCTTTGAGAACAATGCGTGCCACGCGGCGCGTATCATCGCGGCGGATATAGACTTCCGTCTCAATCGCACCCTGGTCACTCGCCATGAGGCCGACCGTCACAGATCGAACTTTCTGGGCGTCGACGGTACCCCGCAGGTGATAAACGGCTACCCCACCCGCGATTTCCTCACGCCCTAACAGTTCAGCATCATCCATGCTCAATAGGGCGCTGCCAATGCCCTTTTCATCAGATTGGAGATCAGAGGGTTGGAAACCCTGGGCAAAGACTTCTGCTTGCCATTCACCGCCAGTGAGGAATGAATTGTTAATGTACTGACGGTCCTCAATAGCGATAACCTCCACCTCTTGCGTTAAGTCGCCAATTGCGACACTCACCTTAGCCCACACGCGATCGGGGCTGACGAAAAACGCCGTTGCATTGTTGAAGATCACCACAAACTCACCAGCATCGATTTCGGTGGATGGACCCTCGTGCCGGATTCCCAGCCGGAAACTCTCAGCCTCATTGAGGCTTTGAGCAGCTTCAGTCAGCAGTTCTTGTGGCTCGGGTGGGCTCTCTTCATCTCCGTCCTCGCCATTACAGGCGCCGAGCACCATCACCACAATCAGTAGCAACAAACTCCAGAGCTTCACTGAGCGTCGCATGATTTTTGTATTCCCTTCGCTCC
The DNA here is from genome assembly GCA_010092845.1 of Chloroflexota bacterium. Classification (GTDB taxonomy): domain Bacteria; phylum Chloroflexota; class Anaerolineae; order Aggregatilineales; family J027; genus J027. Next base: position 12,779 of record JAADYW010000098.1, on the reverse strand, counting down.
ATCTCGTGACAATGTAGCTATGCTATCATAGCATACTTGAAAAGGTAGTCGCGCCTCTGTACTTGTACGCTTCTTGACAGTTCTGGTTGCAAAAAAAGAACCACCTGCGAGGGTTCTTCTTTTGCACAGCGGTTCTCGTAACGGCTATAGTTAAAGAGAGTGGGTAGCCTTCAAATGGCTAGTTTGTGTCAGGACGATTGGGTTGCCAAGGCTCGCGGGCGGTGGCGCGCCGGTGTCCCTTCCAGACAGGTTGCACCATTCTGGCCAACCGTAATGCTATGCCGGACACCTTTGGGAATATCGACGCGATCCCCAACCCGCAGGGTTATTCGCTGCCGGGATTCTGGGACAAAGATCTCGACACTGCCTTCTACACAATACAGGGACTTGGTGTACCCGTGGCTGCGAACGCCATATCGGTAGTTTGCCTGCTTCGACCATTTGAAGGGACGAAGACCATGGTTTTCCAGATTTTGCTTCATGAGAGCCAGGGTAGGATGTTGGCCGCCACGCCATCGAACGACACGGACAGTTGTCTGCTGGGATCTTGTTGTCTGACGCATGCTTCTCTTTCCAATAAGTGAACAATTGTACACTGTATTCAAGAGCAATAGGATTTTACTATTATTTCCACAGACGAGTCATTTTAAGCATTTTTCAGGCGTTTTTCAAGCATCCAGGACGGTTCATGCATTTTTATTATTTTTCCAAGGTGATTGATATACTGCCAGACACCCGGACTCTCGGTATAGACTCGGTAGCCAAGCCGCTCGTAGAGTTGGCGCGCCCGTGAATTGTTCTTGGCAACGGAGATAATTGCCCATTGCAAACCTCTGTGCTTTAGGATTTTTTCCGCCTCCTGGATAAGGCGAGTTCCAATCCCCATTCCCTGAAGATGATCCATCACCCGTAGCGAGTACAGATACCCCCGACGCGCCGCTCTAGGGTACATGTTGCCCCGCGCCTGGTTCATATGTAGCAGGATGAAAATCTGGCCAACCGGAAAACCATTCAAATCCGCCACAAGCATAACCCGGGATCCTAACTGCTGTTCACGAAAGGTCTTGGCAAAAACCCGCCGGAAGTGAGTATATTGGCCATACCACTCCAATAACGGCAAGTCTTCCTTTGTGGCCAGACGGAAGCGAACATCGAGTGTGAGTTTGAGGCCAGGGAAATATTCCGATACTTCGACCATTGCTCTCCATCACCGCACTACTGTTGTTCTATCAACTGCTGTAGAAGGCGCCGCTCTGCTTCACGGGTGCTGATTGCGCCATCGATCCAGGCGTCTCTGAGGGTATCAAGAATATGACCCATCTGTGGGCCAGGATTCACGCCCAGCGCCTGCAATTGGTTACCATCGTAGGATGGCCGGATGTGCCGCCACTCTGTCACAAAGCTAAATACCAAACGGCGCAACTGCGCTGTTGGCGCCGCAGCCCAGAGCGCCACCCAACACACCGGATCCATAACTTCTAGCTCCTTCACGATGCTGCTGGGTAGTGCGACCGGATCGATGGACACTAGAAAGGCATAGCCATCGCGTATCGAACGCAGTAGTTTCATCTGGGCACGCGAGATAGATAGCCTATTGCCAACAGCTTGCAGCTCGTCTGGCGACAGGCGCGCCGTGAGCAAGCCAAATAGGCCTAAGTACCAATGATCCACGCTTTCGAGAGGCCACGGCGGGGTCTCCCGTGCATACTGATATGCCCCCAAAGCCCCCTCAAACCAGCGATCGACCGTCAATTGAGGCAGGATCTGCTCGAGGATGCCCAACTCTTGTAAGCGCTGAAACGCGCTAAAGGGAGAACGTTCGCGCAATATCAAGCGTATCTCGTTGCGAATCCGCTCGCCAGTGACCCGGTCCAGGAAAGGGAGAGCATCATCTAGCAGGTTCAATGTGCGCGGCTCAATACGGAACCCCAGACGCTGCTCAAAACGTACTGCCCGGATCATCCGAGTGGGGTCATCGACAAAGCTCAGGCTATGCAGGACCCGGATTTGCTTCTGGTTCAAGTCCCGTTCGCCATTGTAATAGTCGATCAATTCGCCCATTGGCTCGGGAGAAAATCGCAACGCCATGCTATTAATCGTGAAATCGCGCCGGTGCAGGTCCTGCTTGATCGAGCTCTGGCGCACGGTAGGCAGAACGGTCGGTGCCTTATAAAATTCAGCTCGGGCAGTGGCAAAATCAATGAATTCTGGCCAGTCATCATGGAAGGTGATACCGAGGCGCTGTGCTAAGCGCTTGTCGAGGAGCCATTTAGCCGTGCCGAACTGAAGATGATAACGGATATCCCCTCCATATTTCTCATGTAGGCTCTGGACGAGCGCAATGGCGTCGCCTTCGACAACGAAATCAATATCCAGGTTGGGTACATCCAGAAGCAGATCGCGTACCAGTCCACCCACAAGATAAAGATCAAGACGCCGTTGCTGCGATTCCTGGGCAATGTAAGCCAGCAAATCCCATAGACCCGCGGGCAACATCTTTTGCAAGCGCTGCAGAATATCCTGACGTTGGCGATAATTGCGCGGCCCGCTTTCCCAGCGTCGGATCAGGTCAGTACGGGTCACGATTCCGATAAGCTTCTCGTGCTCATCCAGAACCGGCATCTGCCCCCAGCCCAGATTCATCATTTTCTGGCGGAGCATTTCTAACGAATCGCTGGGCTTGACATGGACCTGATAGCCGTCCTCCATCACTTGAGCAACGCGCTGGTGCCCAAGGTGATGGCTCATCGCGCGGTCAACTGCACGTCGTGTCAACAGGCCCACCACACGATTGTCTGCCATGACTGGATAGCCTTCGTGCCCGGATACCTGCATTTGCTGAGCGGCTTCGCTGACAGTGGCGTCAGCACTGATAGTTTCAATCGGGCCACTTGACATCAACTCAGCAACAGTAATACTCGGCTGCACAACCTCCGGCAGCAATTCCAATAGTTGTTCTGACACACGGGCCAGCGGCTGATGATAGATCAATCCAGCCGCAGCGCGCCGATGCCCACCACCGCCGAAATGGCGCGCGATTTCACCGACATCAATCTCGTCTGCGCTACTCCGGGCCACCAGTTGGGTATTCTCACCCATCTGCACCAGGATAATAAGCGCGCTCGGCTCGTAAAGATTGGCCAGTTGGTGCGCAACCGCAGCGATGCCCTCGACATGAGCCTCGCAGACTGTCGTTGCCAGCAGAATTGAGTGGCCTTCAATCTCATAGACCGTCGCCGATTCGCGCAGTTTCTCATAGACTGTCCATTGCCGATCTTCAAGCGAGTGTGAAAGAAAATCGCTGACGACACTCAGGTCCGCACCCCGCTCCAGCAACCAGCCAGCAGCATACGCATCCCGTGGGGTTGTCGCGCCATAAGTGTGTGTTCCTGTGTCCTCATAGATTCCCAGCAAGAGCAACGTTGCCTCCAATGGATTAACCAGGATATCCTCCTGCTGGAGCTGTTCAACCAACAGGGTTGTGGTGGCACCCACTGGCTCGCCAGAGAAAGTATAGTGCTTGGGGAGCTCATCCTGCACAGGATGGTGATCAATAATGTGGACCGGGATGCCCGAAGCCACCTGAGGCAAGGCCTGGTATTTCTGGCTGTCAACCAAATAAGCAAACTCGATGCCTTCGGCTTGGGCAATGTCCTCGAGACTGAGCGCCGCAAGCAATCCGGCATACAGCGTAAGGAAGTTCTGTACATTGCGATGCAACCGTTGCGGGAGAACCGGCGTTGCGGTCGGGTCAAGGCGGTGCATCGCCAGGAGCGAAGCTACGGCATCAAAATCGGCATTGTTGTGCGTGAGTATCAGGCGCATCGCAAATGGCAAGAGCGGATCATCATCTGTCGATATCATTCCCAGGGTTCGATCAATACCGTCACCGAGCGATAGGCAGCCCCAGCATTGAATAGAGACACTGCACTAAACCAGAGTGCGGACCGGCGATTATCCTCACCGCCCAGAGCCGCATACAACCCGGGCAAACTTATCACGAAGTACAACGCATACAAGTAATATACAAAGCGTTTGGGGTTCTCGCCTAGTATCGCGAGCACCAGCAAGACAACAAAGACCAGGGCAGCCAGCCCTGTGTTCATCCACATCGCCCCCCAGAAGTTTCCACTGATAGGTATGTTTCGGCCAGCGATCACCGCGGCATATATTCCCAGCAAAAAACTGAAGAGGATATAGGCATTGTTCAGCCCGGCATGGAGGTCTTGCAACACTTGTTCCATTCGCGTCTATCGATTCTTAGTGCCTTCAGGATACCCATCTTATTGTAGCAGGCCTGGCTGGTTACGCGATATTCTGGGTATTAGGTGAGGTGGCAATTCCTTCCTGGCGCAGCCCAGGATACGAAAAGAGCCGGGGTTAGCCGGCTCTTGTTTGCTAGCACAGGTACATCGCGATACAAGTTATATCAGATAGTCGCGCAGATTATGGGCAAGCCTGGGATGACGCAAACGCCGCAGGGCTTCCTTCTCAAGCTGCCGGATGCGTTCCCTGCTAAGGCCGAACTTATTGGCGATTTCCTCAAGGGTATGTGGTTCGCCGCCGCCCAGGCCAAACCGCAAGCGCAGAATGTGGCTCTGGCGCGGCGTTAGTTCACTGAGCACTTCCTCGATGGTTTCCTGAAGCAGGTTCTGGGTCGCCGCTTCAACCGGACTAGGAGTCTCTTGGTCTTCGATAAAATCGCCGAATTCGCTATCGCCATCATCACCTACTGGCCGCTCGAGCGCGATGGCATGCTGGCTGGCATCCATCATACTGCGCACGTTTTCGGGCTGGATCTCCATTTCGATAGCAATTTCTTCGGGGGTAGGCCGGCGGCCAAGTCTTTGTTCGAGGGATTGAGCGGTGCGGTACATCTGGCGGATACGCTCAGTCATATGCAGTGGGATACGGATGGTGCGGGTTTTCTGGGCAAGGGCCCGGGTGATTGCTTGCCGTATCCACCACGTCGCGTAGGTGCTGAAGCGGTTACCACGCTTATAATCGTATTTGTCGACAGCACGCATCAACCCGACGTTGCCCTCCTGGATCAGATCCGGGAACGGCAATCCCTGGCCCATGTACCGTTTTGCAATGCTCACCACCAGGCGTGTATTGGCGCGTCCTAGATGCTCGCGCGCCGCCTGGCCATCAATGATGAAGATCGTGGTGAGATCACTGCTATAGCTAATCATTGACAGGGAAGCCTTGAAACCAACTGGCTTGAAAAGGCCATTGGATAGATCGCCGCGCCGAAGATGTTCGCGTGCCATCTCCACCCACTCGAAATCTTGCCGAACGGGAACCTCAAGCTCGTCCACCTTACGATAGAAGTAGTCTATCTGTTCGGTATGATCGTCGCCCCAGACAAGCTCACGCGCACTGTGGGCCAGCGTGAGGAGTTCATCGAAGACATAGAACCGCTCAGCAACGTCCTCGCTTTTCTCAAGCATCACCTGCTGCAGTTCCGGATTATGCTGTAAGCGTTGCGGGGATTTGGTCAAGGTACAGACTTCTTGAATACCCTGGAAGAGCGCTTCAAAATCCTCTTGAAGTTCCTGCGCAGCTTTACCGAGCTCGATTCGTCGGGCCAGGGTAACCTCATCTTCGGCTGTCAGGAGAGGCTCTTGGGCCATCTGTCGAAAATAGAGTCCTACAGGATCATCAGCAGAGACAGCGTTGATGTCGCCAATTTCGGGATCACGGATCGTCTCAGGCTCGAAGCCGTCATCCATATCGGCAGTGCGATTGCGCGCATGTTCATCCTGATGCAACTCAATTCCAAGTTCGTCTAGCTCATCTAACAAGGCTTCGATCGCCGCGACATCTTCACTCTCACCTTCTAGAACTTCCAATACGTCCTCAAACGTAACGAAGCCGCGTTGATCTGCTCGGGTCATGAGTTCCTGGATCACGGGCGTATCTCGCCTCCTCTGTTTGGTCGATGTAGCACACACTTGTGAAATTCCGTTGCTGCACGGACATCAAGTCTTCGGAATTTTATCAGCACGTTTGCAGCCTGGTGGGGTCAATCTAACTCTATTATCGTTTTTCACATTACGCCTAATTGTAGCATAGATTTTGAACGACTGGAACCCTACGCACACGATCGTTTGATTCAGTTAATGTAGTCAGGATGCGGCAATTCACCATACCACTCGGGGGTCCTACACCTTAAAGAAACTCTGTAAAGCTTAGAGTAGTTACTCAATCATCAGCAGTCATAACGACGATTTCACAAGTTTTTTGAAATCTTAGTTTTGGTTCCACGCTATAATCAGGCTAAGGGCTAACAGGGCTTTTAAGTATGCTCCATAGATAAGATCGCCCCTTTCCGTAACGACCATTATTGCCTAGTCTGGCATGCGAATGCAAGTGCAAACTGATTCACATGCATCGATCACAGTTGAGCAACGCCCTCGGAGGGGGCGCAGATACTGGTTGCGGCTGGGCTGTTTCTTCTGGAGTCTGGTCATACCGGCAATGTTGTGTCTTCCAGTGGCGGCCGGCGTGCTTACCGTAACAAGTCTGGTCTATATGCCATGCCGTACCAGTGGCAGAACCCCCAGCGATTATGGGCCGTATCGTTGGGAGCAGATCACGATTCCTGCGCATTCGGGTGGCACATTTGAGGGGTATCTTGTTCACGGCACCAATAGCGCCACCGTCATTTTTCCGCCGGCCACCAGCGGTGATCGTGGAGCTCGCTTGAAAGAGGCTCGTGTCCTCATGCAGCGTGGCTATAATGTCCTGACCTTCGATTCGCGCCGGTGCGCTGGCCTGGGGCCATTGAGCCTGGGGCATGGCGAAGTCCAGGAAGTTGGCGATGTTCTGGATTATCTGCGATCACGTAATGATATCGATATGGACCGTGTAGGGATTCACGGCTTCTCATCGGCTGGCGCAACGGCCATTATGGCGGCAGCACGATATCCTAGCCTGAAAGCAGTCGTCGCCGAGGGTGGCTATGCAGATCTGGACGATCTGATTCACGATTACGAACAGGATATGCCACTGCTGGTGACACCTTTCCGGTGGAGTTTTCGCCTGACGTACCGGGTGATCGTTGGCAATAGCCTCGATACCTTGAGTCCAGTCGATGTCATCGACCAGATCGGTCCGCGACCGGTGCTCTTGATATATGGCTCAAAGGAAAGTAGCCTGGCGGGAGGTCGTCTTCAAGCCGAGGCGGCGACCCCTCACGCCGAGCTGTGGGTCGTACCCGGCGCCGGGCATGGTAACTACATTGATGTCGCACCGGAGCTCTACGCAGAACGAGTCGTGGGCTTTTTTGATCGTGCGCTAGTTGATAATTAAGTGAAATGCCTGAATTTACGTCTGATCAACTGGACCACCTTTCGAACCTGATCGCTGAGCGCACAGGACTTAACACGTTTGGACGTTCACGCAATCGCCTGATGGAATTCGTCCGCTTCAATCCTCAAGCCTACCGCGCCCCGGCAGAATACATCAGCGCCCTGAAAAACGTAGATGAACGTGAGCGTATCTGGCAAGATTTGTTGTCTGAACTCACGGTTGGCGAAACCTACTTCATGCGGGATGCTGACCAGATCAATGCCCTACGTCAGGAAGTTCTACCGGCGCTAATTCAGCTGAAGCGTCAACAGCAAGATCTCACGTTGCGCCTGTGGAGTGCTGGGTGCGCTACCGGTGAAGAAGCGTATTCATTGGCCATGTTGATCGACGAATTACTTCCCAACCACGCCCGCTGGGATGTTCAGGTGCTCGCAACTGATGTCAACGATGTTGCGTTGGATGTGGCCCGAGTGGCGCGCTATCGAGACTGGTCATTTCGTAACACCTCACCACAGTTGCGAGACCAGCATTTCAAACCTGTTCAAGCTCAAGACCGGCAAGAGCAGCCGGTGCTCTTCGAAATTCGGCCACATTTGCGCAAGCTGGTTCGTTTTCAACACAGCAACCTGCTTAATTGCCACCATGAACCACAAGACCTCATCATCTGCCGGAATGTGCTGATTTACTTCACACGTCCTGGCGCTGAAATCGCCGAGACCCGCCTGGCTCATTCGCTAAAGCCGGACGGCTGGCTGTTTTTGAGTGCAGTAGAAAGCCTGCGCCATACACGTCCCATGTTTCGCTTCCAGCGGATCAACGACACGATTGTTTATCGCAAACGTCGTGTCCACGGGGGCGCCACAACAGACCAAAACGCGCTGCGGCATCCGGTATCCTGGTCCCCAGAAAAACCCCGCGATGAACAGCATGCTGTTTCGGCTTACCAGCAAGCCGTCTGGACGTTCCAGCGGGGCCAACTGGAAGCAGCCAGGGGGTTGTTACAACCTCTTCTCGAGACAGCCAAACAACGGAACCGTGCTCCCGTGTACAGTTTAATGGCGGCGGTATTGATCGGCTTGGGACAACAAGCCGAAGCTCATGAGTTCTTGCATGCAGCAACGGAAGCCGATATGCTCTATCCTGACGCACATTACCTCATGGCGCTTGTCCATCTGCAAGCCAACGACTGGCAAGCGGCGCGCTCATCGTTGCGGGCGTCGATCTATTGCCGGCCCAACTTCGCCCTGGCGCATTTGCTCAGCGGTGATTTGTTTGCGTTGGAAGGACAATCTCAGCGTGCCCAACGCGCCTGGCAAACTGCTCATCGCCTGGCCCGCGCGCTTCCACCCGATGTCGGGCTGAGCGACGTTGCCGATGTCACTGCGGGGCAACTGGTTTCGCTTGTTGATCATCGCCTTGAGTGAATTCATCCAGAAGGAACATATGCCCGCATCAATACCTTCGTCATCGCGCTGGCCAAAGCAGATCAACGCCTGGTATCAGGCATCTCGGCCCCGTAGCCTGACGGCCACCTATGTGCCGGTTGCCCTGGGGGCCGTTATCGCCTGGCAGGACGACCATTTCCATCTATTGCACCTGGTGCTGGCGCTGATCGGCGTCCTGTTTCTGCAGATCAGTGCCAACCTGATTAATGAGTACTACGACTACACAAAAGGCTCCGACAAGCAGAAAACGCATGGCCTGGGCATGATTATCGCTCGTGGCCTGCTTACGCCCCGCCAGGTCCTGGTCGGTGGCGGCATCACACTGGCGCTTGGGACAATCATCGGCCTCTACTTCGTAGCCGTCACCGGTCCTCTTGTGCTGTATATCGGGATAGCAGCAGTTCTGGTGGTCGTGCTTTACACTGCCGGCCCCTATCCGCTGGCCTATATCGGACTCGGTGAGATTGCTGTCTTTGTGTTTATGGGCCCTTTGATCGTCATCGGCACCTACTTCGTCATGGCTGAGGCCGTCAGCGCTGCCGCTATCTGGGGGGGATTGCCGGTGGCGTTCCTGGTGGCCGATCTGTTGCATGCCAATAATCTGCGCGACCTGGAAGCGGATCGGGTTGAGAAAAAATATACCTTAGCGACGATTTTTGGCCGTCGCTTTGCCCGCGGTGAATATGTGTTTCTGACGGCAGGCGCATTTGTCGTGACGCCAATCCTCGTTCTGGCCGGTATCGCCCCCGCAGCAACGCTCTCAGTAATGATTCTGGTACCTGAAGCATGGCGCCTGATACGGATTGCCACGCAAAGCGAGGACGCCAGCGAACTCCATCAGGTACTGCTGGGCACAGCACGCCTCCACAAATGGTTTGGAGTGGTTTATGTTGTAGCGTGGGGCCTGCACGTTCTGCTGTTTGGATAGCGCCGCGCGCTGTGAAACGGGGTCACGCGTCTAGGTTGGTCACAAATGTGTCCACAGCCGCGAAATAGCGGTCGGCATACACCAGCAGGTTATTGTGCCCCGCCCCCGCTACGCGCAGGATACGCTTGTTAGCTGCTGGCGAGGCGTCAAACAGCGCCTGGCCTTGCGCAACAGGTATAAGCTGGTCCTGCTCACCATGAATAACCAGCAGTGGCAGAGATAAGGTCGTCATTTTGCGCTCGTTGCCAATTGGGTCAGCGCCACCGCCGTAGAAATCGGGGCTAAAGCCGCGGCGTACGAGCAGCGGGTCCGGTGTCGCAAAACCACTCTCGATGATCAGCCCCTTGAAGGTATTGGGATAGGCGTAGGCCATATGAATGGCAGGCACGCTCCCCAATGAGCGTCCCATCACCAACAGGAACGGATTATCTGGGAAGGATGCTGTCATGATCTCCGCGAGCGCGTTGTGCAAGGGATCGACATCCGCAATCAGGCTCGATACTGTTGGCTGGCCAGTACTCCACCCATAGCCACGAAAATCAACCACCATCAGGGACAATTGAATGTCATGGTACAGGGGCGCAATCATGTTGTAGTCAGTCGCAATCTCGCCATTCCCATGATAGAGAATAATTACAGCACGCGACTCAGGCACCTTGAAAAGGCGATAACCAATAACGACATCCTTCTCAACCGCCACCGTACCATCGATGATGCGGCCATCGCGCGTGGGGTTTGGATCTGCCGCGCGTGGATAGAATAAGGTTGACAGCAACTCCGGGTTATCAAATGCGTGCAAATCCATGTAGAGTCCCTTATCGTTAAGCACGTAGGTGAAGTTGTCGCCATAGCCTGGCGGTCACCGGTAGCCCCGACGCTCCAGCATATCACGGCGCTGCATTTCAAACAGCCACCAGAAAGCCAGGACCACGACACTGATCCCCAGAAAGACGATAACAAACGGCAACAAGATCGCAAAGAGCGAGACAAACAAACTGATAATATCCTCCAGGATACTCACCAGGATGTTACCGGTCCCACCCGTTGTTCCCGTCACCAGTGGACGTGACAGCGCTTTGACTGCATGTACCCCGCCAGCCGATGTCCCCCCCGAGATCAAGCTGAAGAGTTGGACCATCTCGGGGCTGAATTCGTCTTGGAGCGCCCCCGTGCTGGCAATCATAAGCGCCGCACCAGCCACCGGGCGAATAACCGTGTTAATGATGTCGTTACCACTATCGAGGACCGGCACCTTATCGACAGCCATCTCAATGATCAACAAAACAGCGAATAATCCCAACGCCGGCCAGGAAGCAAGCGTATCGGCGATCTGACCTTCAGCCTGGATCAGATCAAACCGAACACCCAGATTATAGATCAAGAGCGGGAGATAGGCGTTCAAACCAGCGCTGGATGACAGCCCCAAACCTGTTGCTATGGTTTCCATCTTCTACTCCGTTCCGAACACGAAGCCTTCCCAGGTACCCGTCAATGCAAAACGCATCGCATCCATCCCGCCAATAAGGAGAATGGCAGCCGTCAATCCGGCGAGAGCAGGTAGCCACAACTGCCCCCACTGGTGATACGTACGGTCGCGACGCAGAAATGCAATAAACATCACACTGTTGACCAACGTCAGCACAAACAAGATCCCCAAAGCGCTGATGATCCCGAAAACATAAAGGAGTAACCAACTACCACTCAGGGTTAGCAGAACGGTCCCAGCGACAGCGGCACAATAGATCCCGAGATCTTGCCAACCCTCAAGGGCTCGGCGGCGGTCCTGGACACGCCATACCGCCGCATTGAATGTCGGTAGCAAGAGATGGATCATCGCCAGGCCGACGAAAGCGCCAGTTGTGACGCGCAAGGTGTTATTTGGCTGGTAGAGGCCATCATCAAAATCCGGGAAAAGGTGAAAATAGCTATTGAGGCCATCCACACCCAGGATCGCGACAAACATCACCAGGACAAGCGCCATCTTCCAATCCGGCAGGCGGCTGGCACGCAAACGGCCAGTCGCTGCGATCACCCCCAGCCCAGTCCACATGCCAAGGTAGATTCCGCTGCACCGTGCGCACAGTGGTAACTGGCGATCATAAGCGCTGAACGAACGTTCCGCGATGCGGTGGCAGGTCGCATAGCCAACTGCATCGAGTTTGCCGAGAAAGCCATCCGGGGTCAACAACAACCAGGGACCGATAACCAGCACAGCGGCGCTAACCACCAGAGCAATCAGTACCAGGCTATAGCCAGCAGTATGATGTGGCCGAGATGTAGTGGTTGAGCTGGCTTCGTATTCCATCAGATTCACCATTCGTCACAATACTACGCTTCGCTGCTGGCTATTATAGTACATCATACCCAGCCTAATCTGTCCCCTGAATTTTGTGGTGTTTTGGGTTACTATGTGTTGAAATGCCGATTTCTTATGGAGCTAAATCGCAGTGACCACACCCAACCCGGAAATTGACGTCCTGAGTTTCGAAGCAGCCTATACCCAACTGGAAGATATTGTGCAAAAGCTTGAGAGCGGCGGATTGTCGCTGGACCAATCCCTCGATTTGTACGAAAAAGGGCAGAAGCTATCGGCCCACTGTGCAAAGCTCCTGGACAACGCTGAGCTGCGTGTGCGACAACTTGTCGGAGACGAGTACATCCCGCTAGATGAATAGCTAGACGGGCAAGCCTCAAGGAGACTTACCCGTCAGAATGCACCTATCCTGGAAGCAGAGACGCGCTATCCGAAAAGCGCCAACGGTTGGGGAGTGAAGCCGGGGAAAACAGCGCTTGTGTCAGGTGCGTTCAAACGCTGCGTCAGGATGTCGCTCAGTACATCACGGTAGTCGGTGGTGATCGCCAGATCACCACGGTCCAGGTTACCCGCTTCGAGGCCGGGCCAGTTGGCAAAGATTGGGCCCTGAGCTAGATTGCCACTCATCACCAGCATGACGCCGCCATGCCCATGATCGGTCCCTCGATTGGCGTTTTCCTGCAGGCGCCGGCCAAACTCACTCATCACGACCAGCGTTACCCGTTGCATGTCCTCACCCAGGTCTGCATGGAAGGCAGCCAGGCCGGTAGCGAGC
>JAADYW010000097.1 GCA_010092845.1 Chloroflexota bacterium | reverse complement strand
GGGAGACGCTTACCATGCGAGAGATGGCTCCAGAAGAGTACCGCTCTTTTATGACTGATGTTGCACGCACCGGAAAACTGGCGACAGTCCGTGCTGGTGGACGTCCTCATGTCGCCCCGATCTGGTTCGATATGGATGGTGATGCCCTCATATTCATGACTTACGAGAAAAGTGTCAAGGGCAAGAATATTCTGCGCGATGGGCGGGTGTCGATCTGTGTAGACGATGATAAGCCGCCATTTTCGTTTGTTGTGGTGGAGGGTCAGGCAGAAATCCTTAGCCCTTCTCCTGAGGAGTTTCTCGAATGGTCAACGCGGATTGGAGGCCGTTACATGGGGCCCGACCAGGCTGAAGCCTTTGGTCGTCGCAATGCCGTTCCGGGCGAACTGCTGCTGCGAGTCCAACCAACCAAGATCATTGCCCGGCATGGGGTAGCGGACTAGGAGAAACGATGAGACCGTGACGGACCACGGTCTCGAATACTGGCTGTTGATCTAATGAGGACTCGGTGTGAATGCCATCTCTTCTTCTGCCACTTGCGGTTGGGAGATGATTTCGCGTATCGTGTAGGGTCCTTTGTGTTGCGATTCGTAGTAGGTGCGCATCAACATCTCGATGATCAGGCCCAGTAGAATGGATTGTGTACCCCCGACGATGAACACCGCGCTGAAGACCGGGAGTGGTGTACCGACCAGGGGGATGCTGGTGATGAGACTGTGCAGGATCATGAAGATGAAGGCCAGTATACCCAACCCCCCGAAGAGAAAACCCGCGCCACCAAAAATGTACATAGGGCGGGTGTTGAACTTTGTCAGGAAGGTGACCGTCATCAAGTCCAGGACGACCTTGGCGGTACGGTACAGCCCGTACTTGCTTTTGCCGTGAATACGGGGGCGGTGGTTCACGACCATCTCATCAAGTTTGGCCCCGGCGGCCCAGGCTAGCACGGGTATGAAGCGGTGCATCTCCCCGTAAAGGCGGACGTGATCCAGCAGCTCGCGGCGATACATCTTCAGGGTACACCCATAGTCATGCAGATAGACGTTCGTAACCCGAGAGATCACCCAGTTGGCGGCAATGGAAGGAATGCGCCGGGTCAGCATGCGATCTTTGCGATTCTTGCGCCAACCGCTGACAAGATCGAAGCCCTCATCCATGCGCGCTTTCATCAAGGGGATAGCGGCTGGGTCGTTTTGCAGGTCGGAGTCCATGAGGGTAATAATGGCGCCGGTCGCCTGGTCGATTCCGGCCTGGATCGCTGCTGTCTGGCCGAAATTGCGCCGCAGGAACACCGCTTTCACTTGCGGTGATTGCTCGGCCAGTTCGCGCATGATCTCTGGGCTTCGGTCTCGGCTTCCGTCATCAACATAGATGATTTCGTAATCAATATCCATTGAATCGAGGACACCTGATAGCTCTTCATGGAGGGGGCGGAGGTTATCTTCCTCGTTGTATACAGGTAGAACAACGGATATCTCGTAGGGATAGTCACGTTTCTGATCCTGATATGCGTACAGCGCTTGCATCTTCACGTATTCCTCAACTTGGCATTGTGACGTGCGGCATTATAGCGCGGTGCATGCCGAATAGCCAGCAAGGGCCCCCCAGATAGAACCCAGTTTGAGCAAGTTGCCAGTTGAACGCCAGTTTGATTGCTGTACAATGTCGGGCGCTGGTATATCAGAAGGCTGGGGCCATGCTGCGCTGGACAACCTATGACCTGATCTTCTTCGATTGTGATAGCACGCTGAGTACCATTGAAGGTGTTGACGAACTCGCACGCCTGAAAGGCAAGCAGGATCGTGTTGGTATACTGACGCAAAAGGCCATGGATGGCGATCTGGATCTGGCGGATGTCTATGGCAAACGTTTGCGTGCTATTAAGCCGACGCGGGCCCAGCTTGATACGATTGAGCGGATGTACTGGGACACGATGGTGCCAGATACGCCGGCGGTGATTGCCGCCTTACACTATTTGCGCCGGCATGTCTTCATCATCAGTGGCGGGTTGGCGGATGCAGTCAATGGTTTTGGGCGGCGGCTAGGTGTTGCCTCCGACCATATCCGCGCAGTATCCCTCCAATACAACGAGTTATCCGGCGAATGGTGGCGCTACTACGATCCGGCGGCCCAGCGCAATCAGAGCTATCTGGATTATCACGAGGGTCCACTGACGGTCTCATCCGGCAAATCTGAAGTTGTGCGCGAGCTGGCTGGAAATCACTTCGGACGGCGACTACTGATCGGCGATGGCACCAGCGATCTGGCTACCCAGAATAACAGTATTGATCTCTTCGTTGGCTTTGGCGGTGTCGTCGTTCGCCCCAAGGTTGAGGCCGAGGCAGACGTCTTCGTCTATCCGAAGACGCTGGCGCCTGTTCTGCCTCTGGCCGCGGGGTATGCAGGGTATATGGCTCTCAAAGGAACACCATATGCATCCGTTTTTGAGAAGGGTTTACGGATTTGCCAGTCCTCTGCGGTGAAGTTTGCTACCCCGGAGCTTGAAACAGCATTTCTGCAGGAGTTTGCCCATGAAGAGTGAAACACAAAAAATCGGACCAGACTCCACCTTTGAAAAAATCTGCATCTCAACTGGAATAGCTTTCTACCAGCATGCCGCCCATAGCTCAGGGCTTGATTGAGGTGTTATCCGGTCCGTTGTGCTTTTATTAATTTGCCAAAAACTATAATTTGTTTATTAAATATAGGATGCCACGTTCGCCGCACGAGCGATAGTGATCTTCATCATATTATTTGTGTGATGAAATACAAGACACTTTCTCATTGATACATCGCGGAGGAGGCCGACCGTCAATCGCGATTAAGTTGATGCGGCTGCCAGCCTTCCCAACCCCGTGCCTGCCATGCGTTGTAAAGCGCGATCGACCCGACGGTGGCCACATTGAGGCTTTCCACTGCACCCCGCATCGGCAATGTTGCTAGAATATCACAGGTCTCGCGCACCAGACGCCGCAACCCGTCCCCTTCGCTCCCCAGTACAATGCCAAGGCCCATGTTGAGGTCCACCTGGTCAATGGGCTGGGCCTGGGGGCCAATATCGAGCCCAACCATCCAGACTTCGTTCTCTTTGAGCTTGCGGAGCGTGTTGACAAGATTCGTTACCTGCGCGATATGCAGATGCTCCGAGGCGCCAGACGAGGCGGCGACAACGGCCGGTGTGATGCCGACGCCGCGGCGCTCCTGCATGACAACACCGTGGATGCCAACTGCGTCGGCAATCCGGAGTAAGACCCCGACATTTTGCGGATCCTTCAGCAGGTCGAGGACGAGCAGAAATGGCCGCTCATTCCGCTGTTGACTGACGGCGAGGATGTCGTCGACTGCGGCATACGGATAGCCCCCCACACGTAGCACGATGCCTTGATGGTTGCTATCGTAGGCCAGGTCATCGACTACACGGCGCGGAACAAAGCGTTGACCGACATTGCACGCCTGGGCACGCTCAATGATATCGCCGATGATCCCCTTCTCCTCGACGCCTTCCGCGATCAGTAGTTGGTGAAAATGGCGGCGGCCTGCCCGGAGGGTCTCTAGCACAGGCCAACGTCCATAGACAACTTCGGCCATAGTGGGTTTTCCTAAAGCACTTGCCAGAACGTGCCCTGGTTGGCGGTATCCAGCAGGCTGATATTGCGCTCGGCCAGGTGATCCCGGATCTGGTCGGAGAGGGCGAAATTGCGGTCCTCGCGGGCATTGGCACGGATCTCGACCAGCAGCCGGATGAGATCAGCCTCACGTTCAGGGTTGGCGAAAAGGGTTGTATCTGGCACAACGCCCAGGACCTCGGTACCCATCTCGGTATAGGCGTCCTCAATGGCCTGGAGCACGGATTTACCAGCGTCCGGGACGTTGCGGATCATCGCATTGACCTCGCGCGTGAAGTCATACAGGCTGGAGAGGGCAACCGGGGCATTGAAATCGTCGTCCATCGCCGCGTAGAACTGGGTGCGCGTTTGTTTGATCGTCTCTAGAATGCCATTGCCTTCATCCGATTCGGGTGCAGTTCGCAATTTTTCGCGCGTGAAGTGGACCGCCGTAAACATACGTTCCCAGCCCTGGCGCGCGTCGCTCAGGGCTTTTTCGCTGAAGGTAATAGGCTTGCGATAGTGCCCCGTGGCGATAAACGCACGGATAACCTGTGGGGGATGCAGGGCCAAGGCATCCTTGACGGTGTAGAAATTGCCCAGGCTCTTGGACATCTTGACGGGATTGCCAAACTCATCGGGCACCATCAAGCTACCGACCAGCAGCCAGTAGCGTGCGAATTCGGCGTCGTTGCACGCTTCGCTCTGCGCGATTTCGCATTCATTGTGGGGAAAGATGTTGTCAATACCGCCGCCGTGGATGTCGAAGGTTTCGCCCAGATATTTGCGGGCCATGGCTGAGCACTCGATGTGCCACCCGGGGAAACCGACCCCCCACGGGCTGTCCCAGCGCATGATATGCTCCGGCTCGGCCCGTTTCCATAGGGCAAAATCGTCCGGATGACGTTTGTCGCTGCGCACTTCCTCGCGACTGCCTGCCTCCTGTTTTTCGATCTGGCGGTTGGATAGCTTGCCATAGCCCTCCCAGCTCCGCACGTCGAAATAGACATTGCCATCGACTTCGTAGGCATGGCCTTTATCGATCAATTGGCGCACCATCTCGATCTGCTCAGGAACGTGCCCACTGGCCCGAGGGCTGATGTCGGGGCGTGCAACACCCAGGGCGTCCATATCTTCGAAGTAGCTGCGGGTATAGGTCTCGACAATCTGCATCGGCAGGGATGCGCTCTGGCGCGCTTTTTTGAGGATACGATCTTCGCCCGTATCCAGGAGATGACCTACGTCTGTCAGGTTTTGCACGTAGAGTACATCGTAACCGCGGGCACGCAGATAGCGCACGATGATGTCAAAGGATACATAGGTCTTGGCGTGGCCCAGGTGAGCATGATCATAGACGGTGGGGCCACAAACATACATGTTGATTTTGCCCTCATTGATCGGTTCGAAGGGCATTTTCTCGCGATGCAGCATATTATAGATTTGCAACGTCATCTCAAACCTTTTTGGCGTGTCAGTCAGGCTTCTGGTTGTAATTCTCGCTGGTTGAGTATGTCCATTTTAGCGTGGCTTGGCAAGGTATATTTTGCATGGCCATGAACGGAGGTTGACCTGCGGGCGGTCACTCCCGGAAGGTTGGCCCAACCCATCCCAGAATATTGAACGTGCCTTCGAGATTGGCCGTGGCAGCGCGCGCGCCTAAGCCATTGGTGTTGGCAATATACACATCTAGCCGGCCATCTGTGCCCCGGGCCACCCTTATGCCCTCATATGCCAGATAACTCCCCTCAGGACTGTAAACCACATCACAGGCCAGCAGGTTTGTCGCCGGATCAGTGACGCGCTGGAAGCGCCCTGTCAGAACGATGATCCCGTAAGGACATTGCCCGTTGCTCCCCGCAAGAGCGACGAAATCGCCATCAGGCGCCCAGGAAATACTCAGCCCATAGCGCACAAAGATATATTCATCGATACTGGCCAGTACTGAGCCAAAACGGTCGGCGAGAATAATGCTGGAGGCCCCCTGGCCAATACGTTGGTAAACCAGGCGTTCTCCATCATTTGTCCAGGCCGGCGCACTGTAGAGCGCGCCATCGGCCGGGCTGACCTGCCACGATGAGCCGGCCGCTACATCATACACCCATAGCTCACTGACGCTGGCCAGTGGGTCCAGGCTGCCCATTGAAACACTGAGCATGTTATTGTTGATCCACCGTGGCGGGCTATTGAGTACGCGATCGGTGATCTTGCGGACCTGGCCGCTCTCCAAGTCGTAAGTGAACAGGTTGCCGGTACTGGGGGCAGTGGCATCGGGCTTATCGCACGTGCCGGGTGTACCCGGTATCCAGGTTGGACATTCAACGCGATCCGAGACGAAGGCCAGAGTCGTACCGTCGGGCGACCAGGCTGGCCAGAAGTCGTATGACGGGCTATCGGTCAGGTTTTCGAAGCCGGTGCCGTCGGCATTGAGCAGGAAGATATCTGTGGCATAGGCGGTGGGCAGCGCCAGGGCAAGGCGGGTGCCATCCGGTGACCATTGGGGCGCATGTCCAATGATGCCCCGTGGTTGGAGGTTATCTGCCTCGAACAAACGGATTTCGCGGCCCCGCTGGAGATCCAGTAGATAGAGACCGCCAGCGCCTTCCGCCGGATCGATGAAGTAGACCAGATGCATACCTGTCGGTGACCAATAGATGCGATCACCCGTGGATTGTGGCAGGGTAACGATCTCGACCCGTTCGCCAGTATCGGGGCGGATTAGATAGACCGACTGCGTGGACTCCTCCGGTTGAGCGGTGCCTTCCTCGGGGCTTGACTGGCTGTTGCTGACCGTGAACGATAGCCACGCGCGGTCCAGCCCGTCGATGAGCGCATTAGGAACCGCCTTTGAGGCTCTGTTGTCGCCAGCATAGGCCACAGTCGCTAATGGGGTCGAGCTGGGCAATGGGGTTGGCGTGATTGTCGGGGTAAGCGTCGAAGTCGGTGTCGGTGTATTCGATGGGGGCAATGTCGGGCTGGGCAACGACGTTGCAGTCGCGGTTGGTAGTACAGCCAACGCGGTCGCTGTTTGGTCGGGAGTGAGCGTGGGCGGGATGGGCGTCGGCGGAACCGGGTCTCGCGTTAGATTACATGCCAGTGCCGCGGTGAGCACCATCAAGAAAGGAAAGAGCTTTCGTTGCACAGGTATCCTCGCTCTGATATGCAAGACCTTAGCATACCATAGCCTGCGCTGGCTGTCGGCTCCGCCTGGACGACCCTTGCCTTACAAGTAGTCTATTCGCCATGATAATCGCCTTCCTGGGATGAAGGTGCCAGCGTTACTGCCTGGCCGGGTGCCAGGCCAAGGCTACTACGCGCTTCGCCAACAACATACAATGAGCCAGACACACATACCAGACCATGGTCTTCGGCCAAGCGGCGTGCCAGATCCACAGCATCGTCAACAATGGGTTGCACACTGATTGGCCCAGCATAACCTGTTTCGCGGGCTAGGCGGACAATTTCGTCGGGGCTCTCTGCGCGCGAATCAATTGCCTGGGTGATGACCAGATGGCTCACTTCGGGCAGAAGTTCGTCCATCATGCCCGCGATATCCTTGTCGCCTTTGGCCCCAAAAACGAGGATCAAGGAGCGTTGGGGGAAGAGATTCCGGAGTGCGATGCTCAGGCACCTTGCTGAGGCACGGTTGTGGGCCGCGTCCAGAATCACTGGCGGGGCGAGCTGGGCAATTTCCAGCCGGCCAGGCCATTTTACACTCTCCAAGCCCTGATGGATGGCTGCTTCGCTAACGGGGATGCCGCTTGACTGTAGCTGGTGTATCGCAGTCACCGCGACCGCGGTATTGATCGCCTGGTGCTGGCCCAATAGGGCTGAGGCATAGGTAATGGCCTGGTCGTCAGAGTAAAGGGTGACCTGCTGGCCAGTGAGGTTTTCCGGTTCAGCTTTAAATCGTCGATCACGCCCAATAACGGTTAGGGTGACCCCCTGTGCTGCCGCAATCTCATCCAGGACCGCCAGGGCCTCTGGCGGTTGGGGAGCACTAATGACGGGTATACCCGGCTTGATGATGCCGCCTTTCTCACGGGCGATCGACTCTAGCGAGTTGCCCAACAGGTGGGTATGGTCAAAGCTCAGGCTGGTGATGATGGTCAGGTGCGGTATGATGACGTTGGTAGCGTCCAGACGTCCACCAAGCCCAACTTCAATCACGGCGATATCGACTTGCTCGCGTGCAAAATACTCAAAGGCCAGGGCCGTTGTGATCTCGAACCACGTCAGGCCCTCAATTGCGTGGAAGTGAGGCAGCAGCTCTTCAACCAGGTTAGCGACTTCTTGCGCAGGGATCATCTGGCCATTGATCTGAAAACGCTCGCGGAAATCCTGCAAGTGCGGCGAGGAATAGAGGCCCACACGATAACCGCTGGCCTGTAGCATTGCGGCTGTCATTGCGCCTACGGATCCTTTGCCTTTGGTCCCGGTCAGGTGGATCTTGGGATACCGTTGTTGCGGATTGCCTAATCGATCTAGCAGGGCGCGGGGACGGTCTAATGTCATCACACTCGGGGAGTAGCGGTCCTGGCGTTGGACTTCATAATTGATGAAGCCATAGAGGGCGTCGAGCGCATCGTTATATGAAAAGGCGGGCATATGGGCGCCAGTCTCATTTCTGCAAGGT
>JAADYW010000012.1 GCA_010092845.1 Chloroflexota bacterium | reverse complement strand
TTCGTGACAACGCCAGCGATATCGACACATCGAATACACAGATCCGCGAATTGATCGAGGTTGAAGGTGTCGAGGTCTTGCAGGGTACGACCAGCAGTACGGTGACCCTGGCGATGATGGAAGCCGCCCAGGAATACGAAATGGTTCTGATGGCTGGCCCTTCGGCGTCCCCCGCCATCACGGGCGAGAACTTCAACGAATATACCTTCCGTGCTTGCCGCCAGAGCTTCCACGACTCCTACGCCGTGGCAACTTACGCGCTTGATGCCTATGGCCCCAACTACGTCCAGATGGCGGTCGACAACGCCTTTGGTATCACCTCGGCCGATGCTTTCGACTTCGTACTGCAGAGCCGCGGCGCAACGCCGGTCCAGGACACAATCCTGGTTGCCGAGGATACCACCGATTTCACCCAGCCGTTGGAAGAGGTTCGCGACAGCGGCGCTGATTTCTGGATCCTGACCTGGGCTGGTGAGACCACGATTACCCTGAACCAACAGATTGCTGCGCTTAATATTCTGGCAGATGTGCCGTCGGTGCTGGTCGTCAACTCCAACGAGATCATGGCCCCGGCGCTGGCTGATCCGTCCCTGCGTGACCTATACCTCGAGGCCACTTTCTTCTCAACCTATCACTACACGCTGCCGGGTCAGGACCCTGAAAATCCCGATCCCACAGTCAACGAGTGGTTGGTCGAGCGTCATATGGAAGAATATGATGACGTGCCCGACCTGTTCACCGAGTGCGGTTTTGCTTCGGCCCAGGCGTTGGTAGCAGCCCTCGAGATCACCGAAGGCTCGACTGATCCGGCTGATTTGATCCCGGCGCTTGAGGGCCTGGAGTGGGTTGGTCCCAAGGGTGCCTACACCATGCGTGCCGAAGACCATCAGGCGCTGGTCCCCATGTACATCGTCCAGGTGTCTGATCCTGAAGCAGAAGACTTCGCCTTCTATGAGTGGGTCCGGACCATCAGTGCTGAAGACACCGCGCCGCCGTGTCTGGCGCCGGCTGACCGCAGCTCTGACGAGGTGACCTGCGTAGGCGGTGAAGGATCTGAGTAAGCCAACGGAAATTACCTAATCGTCACAATTAGCTTGGGGGGTGCCGCAAATGGCCCCCCCAATGTTCATGCATCGGGGAACGATGATGGCGGAAATCATTCTAGAAGCCAAGAGTTTGCGGAAAGAATTCGGCGGGTTGGTGGCTGTTGACGACGTGAGTTTGCAAGTCAAGAGTGGAAGCCTGCACAGTATTATTGGGCCGAACGGCGCGGGCAAGACCACGTTTTTCAACCTTCTCAGCGGCAATCTACGCCCCACACGCGGAAGGCTAATCTACGAAGGACGCGATATAACCAATATGCCGCTGTATCGGCGCGCTCATTTTGGGATCGGCCGTTCATTTCAGATTACCAATGTATTTAGCAATATGTCAGTTTTTGAGAACGTTCGTTTGGCTGCCCAGGCAATTGATAGCCGCAGCATGGTGATGTTCACCCACTACCTGCGTTTCACGTCTTACCAGATCAAGGCGCTGGAAGCGATAGAAACCGTGGGCCTAAGTGGGATGGAGAACGTCCCTGCAGGCGCCCTCCCGCATGGCGATAAGCGTAAATTAGAACTGGCGATTATCCTGGCGACTGATCCCAAACTATTATTGTTGGACGAACCTACAGCAGGTATGGCAACGGAGCAGGTTCCGGAAATTATCGCAACAATTGACAATGTGCGGAAGGTTGGTGATAAGACAGTGATGCTCGTTGAGCACAATATGAGTGTGGTCATGAGCATCAGTGATACGATCACCGTCATGAACCACGGGGCACTTCTAGCTGAAGGAACGCCTGAGGAAATCGCCGGCAATACCGCCGTTCAGAGCGCCTATCTTGGTGAGTTATATGGTGACTTCGAGGATATGTCATCCTCGATAGGGCGCTAGCAGGAACAAGTGAGGAAGCCTATTAAAATGAGCGATATGGTATTAGAAGTAGATGGCATTCACACCTTTATCGGGCAGTTCCATATTCTGGAAGGCGTTAATGTTGCGGTGAGGCAGGGTGAGATCACTGTGCTGCTGGGTCGTAACGGTGCTGGCAAGACCACGACCTTGCGGAGTGTCATGGGCCTGGCCAATGTACGTACTGGCGATATTCGCTTTTACGGCAAAAGCATCCGGCAGATGCCGGCCTATAGGATCGCCCAGCTCGGCATTGGCTATGTGCCTGAGCACCGGGCCATTTTTCGCGATCTATCCGTGGCTGAGAACCTCAAGATTGCGGAACGGAGTCCAGGAGACCTGGCTCGCCGTCAGGACTTTATTTACTCAATATTTCCGGACCTGGAGCGCTTGCGCCATCTAGGAGGCGGTCAGCTATCCGGGGGCCAGCAGCAGATGCTCTCGGTAGCCCGGGCTTTGGTTCCCGAGAATCGCTTACTCTTGATCGATGAGCCCAGTGAAGGACTGGCGCCCGTCATCATCGAGCAGATGATGCGAGCAATCCGCGAACTGAGTGCTCGGATGACCATTCTTCTCGTTGAGCAGAATTTCCGGATGGCAAGTGAGCTAGCGGACCGTTTTGTCATTATCGAAGAAGGGCAATCTGTTTTCTCGGGTCCGATGTCGGATCTGGTAGGTAATGATGAGCTGATTAATCGATATCTAGGTGCAGCCTGATGCAAACACTACGTGAACGTCTCAAGAACATCAAAGTTGAGTCGAATACCTTATGGGGTGGCATTGCCATCGGCTTCATGCTGCTCCTTTTGTTACTGACCTTTATTGACACCGTAGATGACCCGCGCCGTTTCAGCCAGGTTGTCGCCGGCGGTCTCTATCAGGGCATGCTGGTCTTCATGGTTGCCGCTGGTCTGAGCATTGTCTTTGGCCTGATGGACGTGCTGAACCTCGCGCAGGGATCTCTGCTGATGATTGGTGCGTATGTGGGCTGGGACATCCTGACCCGGCTATCAGGTAGCGACGATACCAACGCCTTTCTCCTATCAGTCCATGTGATTGCCGTGGCGCCTCTTTTCGTGCTTCTCTTACTTGAGCTTACAGAACGCCTGGCCATTTCACGCTTTATGCAGCGGGATCCCGATACGCCGTCGCCGCCGTCAGCATTGGGCCGACAGTTGACCATTGCGGTTCTAGTCGGTGCACCTGTTGGCGTTCTGGTTGGTGAGTTTCTTGCCAGTGACTTCAGTGCGACTTCTGATAGCATGCGGATCTTTTTCGCGGTGGTGGTGACTGGTGTTGCTTATCTTGAAGTCATACGCGAGCCGATATTGTTTGCCCTCCGCTGGGCTGTCAATGAAATCAGTATGCGGTTCCAGCGCGGTCTGGCGATGATGATGAATCAAGAACCCCCAACAGCCCACTCTGTGACATACCATGAGCCAGAGCGCACTTTCGATCTTGAAATGGGGATCCGCCTGGTGGCGATCGGTTTGAGTACGATCGTAATCGCTGCTGTGTTAAATGGTACGGATCCAATTACGCTGCGTTTCGGCCTGGCGGCAGTCGCCGCAACGTTCGCTGGCGCGGTGGCTGGCACGGTGATGGAGGTCATCTTCATTCGGCCCACCTATGTACGGCCTTTCTTCCAAATCGTGCTGACATTTGGTCTGGCTCTGGTGATACGCGAGGCGATCATCTTCCGCTACGATACAACGCCCAAAGGCACGTTGGCTGAGTTCCTGCCGACACCGCTGCAGGGCACATTCCCGCCCGCCGAATTGGAGGGGCTATTCCCGAATCTGGAGACCACCATCTTCAATTACTGGATATTCATGATCGTCATGGGTGCCTTGATGATGATTGGCGTCCAGGTGCTGCTGATGCGCACGCGAATCGGCATTATCATCCGTGCTGGTGTTCAGGATAGCGAGATGGTCGAAGCGCTTGGCGTTAATGTCCGGCTGGTCTTCACGGCTGTCTTCACGCTTGGCGGCGCGATTGCCGCGTTAGGGGGCATCATCTCGGGCGGATTCATCAACATCGATCCAATATTGGGTGACCTCTTCTTGTTACAGGCGGTGTCGGTCGTCATTATTGGCGGGTTGGGAAGCTATGCAGGCACTGCGCTGGCCTCTATTCTCGTAGGGATTACCCGTTCCGTGACTGCCTATTTTTCGCGACAGCAGTTTAACACCGACGGCTGGGCACCAATCGCGGTACTGGCCTTACTCTGTATTGTATTGCTGATTAAGCCCTCGGGGTTGTTTGGTAGGGAGCACTAAAACATGATAGAAGAACGACTCCGGCGTCGGAACTTCATCGTTCAAACGATTTTTGATAACTGGATTTACGTCCTGGTTGTGATCTTTTTGTGGCGTTTTCCCTATCTGGTCGCAGACTGGACAGATAGTGTGGCTGACCCGCCGCGGCGTGCTTTCGGCGAGTCGGCTTTCTGGCAGTCGGTGATGATTGAGGCGTTTTTGCTGGCCATCCTGGCGATGAGCTATAACCTAATGCTGGGGTTCACTGGCCTGATTTCCCTTGGCCATGCTTCCTTCTTCGGTATCGGCGTGTATTCGATTGCGATTCTCATGACCCAGTATGGCCGGTCCTATGAAAGTGCCATTCTGGTCGCCCTCGGTATCGGGGTTATGGTCTCCCTATTGTGGGCAGTGGCCGCGTTTCGCCTGAAGGGGGTCTATTTCGCACTCTTCACACTGGCCTTCGCCGAAATCCTGTTCCGGATGGCTAGGCTATCTGTATTTAGGGACCTGACCGGCGGCGATGACGGTATCACCCGTGACGTGCCCGACTGGATTAACCCGATTAAGAACCGTTTACAACTCTACAATGTCACGTTGGTGTGCTTCGTGTTCATCTTCTTGCTGATCCGCCGGTTGATGAATTCACCAACCGGGCAGGTGCTTATCGCATTGCGTGATAACCCCACGCGTGCCGAGACCTTGGGTTTCAATATCCACCTCTACAAAACAGCCTCGATTGTCCTTTCTGGTACTATCGGTACGCTGGCGGGCATCATACATATTACGCTCAATTCCCAGGCCGAACCACGTACACTCGGGCTGGACCGTACCGTGGATCCCTTGATTATGACGCTCATTGGGGGCCTGGGAACCAACCCTGGACCTGTTATGGGGGCAGGGTTCTTGCGGATTGGCGAGCACTTCTTGCGGACCCCGGAGTTGGCTGTTGATCTCAACTTTTTGATCTATCGCTATCAGACCACCATTAACAGTGAGAACTACTGGGCTCTGGCCTTAGGTGTGATTTTCATCATCTTTGTATTGGCCATTCCTTATGGGATGGTCGGTAGTATCAACAAAACCTGGGTTGAGGCGCGCCGCTGGATGCGCCGCTATCTCTACAACCCCTTGGTGCGGCGTTTTCCGCGCATCTCGGTATATGTACAGCCGATTTCTGGCGAGCCACCGGCGTATGCACAGGCCCTGGCCCAAAAACTGCCGCCAATGGCCTTGCCGCAGTGGTTGATCGCGCATCCGATGGGGGTAATCAACACGGTAACCCTGTTGATACCAGTGCTGGTAGGCCTGGCGATGTGGGACTGGCGGCCGGCGGCCTCATGGCTACTATTCTTCATTCTCCTGTCGATCCCTTTCCGGTTGGGCTTGCTGCTGCTCAATATTCCGGAGTTGATCTACCTGGTTGCTGTCGTGCTTGCAGGCGGTGCAACTGTGCTACTCAGTGATGGGTCCGACATGAACCAGGCAGTAGCGGTCGTTATTGGTATTGTGGCGGCTGTGATCTTGTTGATAGGCTCGATCCCGGTTCATCGGTTCCTAAGGTCTATGGCACAAACAACGCTTGGGCGGTTGTGGGTGACCAGCGGTTCCTGATCGGCTGTCCCCAATGTGGATCGCTATCAGTGTAGAAAGAGCAAAATGGCTACTAGTGGCCATTTTGCTCTTTTTCTGAGATATGGTGGTGTACGGGGTTATAGACTAGAGACCTTGGGTTGCTTCGTCCATCGTATCGTAGATGTTGAAGAATTTGTCAAATCCGATGATCTGGAAGACACGTTGCACTTTCGGATTGAGCGATACCAGACGAAGATCACCTCCGTTGTCACGACATTGGGTCAGGATGTCTGCCAGTGTGCGCAACCCGGAGCTGTTCAGATAGCGTACGTTGGCCATTTCAAGGATGAGCTTGTAGTTGCCTTCAGAAACAGCGGTTTGCAGCGCCAGATCAAGGTCAACGGCGCCTTCGCTGTCGATACGCCCTTCCAAAACGAATACACTGATCCCATTCTCCTCACGCGGAGTGATTTTCATCGCTTTGGCTCCTGGTATTTGTTATGCCTTGTAAAAGAATTATAACCAATCATGCGCCGGCAGGGAATGAAGGGCCTGCCGGTTTCCGCATGATGATTTGCACGTTTAGCGTCCTGTGACGAGGCGCTGGTCAATTTCTTCCTGGGTCATTAAGCGGCCGTCGCGGACTTCCTCGACGCGCGGTACCTGACCGGCCAGGTCTTTGTCGTGGGTAACCATAACAATCGTCTTGCCCTGTGAAACGAGTTCCTCAAATAGGGCAAAGACCAGACCAGCCGATAGGGTATCCAGGTTACCGGTAGGTTCGTCGCCAACGATGACCTTGGGATCGTTTGCCAGCGCGCGGGCAATCGCGGCGCGTTGCTGCTGGCCACCGGAGATCTGGCTGGGGTATTTGTCGGCTACGTCAGGAATATCGACCATCTCAAGAAGTTCCATCGCGCGCTCACGCCGTTTGCCACCGTAGGTATTGCAGTAATGCATGGGCAGCATAACGTTTTCGACCACCGTGATTGTCGGGAGGAGCTGGAAGAACTGGAACACGACGCCGACGTTGCGTCCGCGCCACTTGGCGACTTGGTTCTCGCTGAGTTTCGTGAGACGCTGGTTCGCGACAAATACCTCTCCCGACGTCGGGCGGTCGATGCCAGTAATCATGTTGATTAAAGTACTCTTGCCGCTTCCGGATGGCCCGACGATCGCGACAAACTCGCCTTCGTCCACCTGAAAGTTAACGCCTTTCAGGACCTTAAGCGGGCCAGCCTTGGTTTTATAGATCTTCTCTACATTTTCAAGGGAAATGACCGGTTTCCCATTTTCACTCATGGTTTGTGTCTCCTCGTTAAGATACCCGGGCTCAGTTGGTACAATGTGGTTGCCAAGGATGTATTGGTTGTTGGTCTGACGTGCCGTGGCCTCGTAGGGCCGCGCCCCTTAAAGTCGTGAACTGCGGAATTCGCCTGTGGCAAACTTGGTGCGCAGCGACATCAGCTCCTGAGTACGGCGGCGTGCGGCTGCTTCCAGATTAGTCCGGCCGACAGTTCCGTCAACGAGCTCGAGCAATGTCGGCACACCCTTCACGAGCTCACGATCGTGGGTGACCACCAACACGGTCGTGCCCTGCTGCGACAACTCCTGGAAATACTGGAACACGTTAGTGGCGCTCATACGGTCCAGATTGCCAGTGGGTTCGTCACCGATTACCAGGGGCGGGTTATTTGCCAGAGCGCGGGCGATAGCGACGCGCTGCTGCTGACCACCGGAAAGCATGTCCGGGGTTTTATTGGCCTGGTCAGCAATTCCAAAGCGGTCGAGTAGCTCGAGCGCGCGTTTGCGGCGCTCGGATGGTTTCCACACATTTGCGAAATCCATGGGAGCCATCACATTCTCAGCAACAGTGAGGGTAGGCAGGAGCTGGAAGAATTGGAATACGATCCCGATGTTGCGGGCGCGCCATTTGGTGAGCTTCCGCTGCTGTGCTTGCGAAACGCTTACGTCACCGACCATCACGTCTCCGCTAGTAGGGCTATCAACGCCGGTAACCATGTTAAGAAAAGTCGTCTTGCCGCTACCGGATGGCCCAATGAGCGCGATGAAATCCCCCTTGGGGATCTCAATGTCGATACCACGAAGGACGTTGAGCGGCCCCGCTGGTGTATCATAGGTTTTGACCAGTTCTTTGGTCTTAATGAATGGCTGTGCCACGGATATCATACCCTCCTGAGTTGTTGCTTACTGAGATGGTTCCACGGTTACTCACTAGGTAATTACGCAGTCTCTGGCGAGAAGTTGCAGACGGGCCAACACGTCCTAGGAATAACCTGCAGCATCCTATTTCTTCGGTTTTGTGTTGAAGAGCAGCGCAATTGCGTTGATATTATATCGTGTTCCCATTGACTTCAACCACCTGGCGTGAAGCTTTGTAGAAATATGCTAACCTACGGTATCGCTGTATGTTTCTGTTAGAGATGATGAGCGGACAGAATACGCAACGGCAAGAAGGGAATCTGTAAGGATGCAGACACCGTTTCGCGTTCTCATTATCGGTGACAATCCTCTCGCGCGCACGGGCCTTGTCACGATACTCTCAGACCGTTCGGAGTGTATTGTGATTGGCCAGATGGCGCCGGAAGCTGATCTTCTGGCAGGGCTCGACGCCTACGATCCTGATGTTATCGTATGGGACCTGAGCTGGCCTTCTTCACCAGATTTGTCAGGGGTGACCGCGGCCTGTGCTGCAGGCCTACAGGTCGTTGCGCTGGTCAATGACGATGCGCCGGTCTTGGATCTGTGGGCTGCTGGGGTGCGCGCGCTTCTGGCTCCCGATGTGACGGCGGCGGGAATCGTGACCGCGCTGAAAGGTGTGCTTCAAGGGCTCGCAATTCTCGATGTTCCGCTCCTAGAATCGCTCCTGCCCGCGCGCGAGCCGCCAGTACCTCTCGCAGATCCGCTGACCCCGCGTGAGCTTCAGGTGCTACAACTGCTTGCCGAAGGACTGGCCAACAAGGCCATCGCCATTCGCCTCAATATCAGTGAGCATACCGTCAAGTTCCATATCAATGCGATTATGGGCAAACTGAATGCCCAGAGCCGTACCGAGGCGGCTATCCAGGCCGCTCGTTTGGGTCTAATCACGCTTTGACCTACCCATTTTTCCAGTTACAACCTCCCAGGACCTCCGGTGTTGTGTGGCCAGTATCGTTGGTAGAACTAACCTGCTGACTGTTCAATCCACGAACGAGGAGTTCATCTATAATGTCGCAATTTCTCAAAGACCTATCGGATGGTTTGGCCGACGTCATCGAGACCGTAGGGCCGGCCATTGTCCGCGTCGAAGGCCGGCGTCGTTTAGCTGCGACCGGCATTGTGTGGTCTAGCGATGGTGTGATTGTGACCTCACATCATGTTGTCGAGCGTGACGAGAACATCCGGATTGGCTTTGCCGACGGCACTGCTACAGAGGCCACTCTGGTGGGGCGTGATCCAGGGACTGATATTGCCGTTCTACGGACCCAGAGTGAAGGTCTTCAGGTGCCGACCTGGGTTGAGTTTGATGATCTGAGTGTCGGGCATCTCGTGCTGGCATTGGGTCGTCCTGGAGAGGCTGTTCAAGCAACTCTAGGGGTCGTGAGTGCACTAGGTGAGGTGATGCTCGAGGGCGGCCGCCGTCGTCGCGGTGGTAGCCAACTCGACCGCTATATCAAAACAGATGTCGTCATGTATCCTGGTTTCTCTGGAGGGCCGCTTGTCAATGCCGTTGGCGCCGTTGCCGGAATGAACACGTCCATCGTCCGTGGTAGCAGCCTCGCGATTCCAGCGCCGACCATTCGGCGTGTTGCAGAGACGCTGCTGCAGCACGGCCGAATGCGCCGCGGCTATCTTGGCGTTACATCGCAGCCAGCAGCGTTGCCCACCAGCATCAAGGACGAACTGCAACAGGAGATGGGCCTCCTTATTATCGCTGTTGAACCGGAAAGCCCTGCTGATCAAAGCGGCTTGTTGCTCGGGGACACTATCGTATCGCTGGACGGCTATGCTGTCACTGGCTTGGACGAGCTTCTTGGTCTACTGACGGGCGACCGAATCGGAGCGGCGGTTCCTATTGGTATCCTGCGTGGTGGGGAACTGCTGGAGATAACCGTGACCATTGGCGAACGTCCCTAAGCGGTCGACGATGCGCACAGTTCTTCAAGATCTAAGTGCAGAGCTAGCGAGCATCGTGGCAGATGTACGATCCGCAGTCGTTCAGGTTAAGGTCGGGCCGGATCACGTTGGTGCCGGCACCATCTGGCATGGGGATGGCCTGGTGATCACCAATGCCCATGTCGCTAGCCGCGATCAGGCGATGGTGGTCCTGGCTGATGGCATAGAGATTCCCGCTCGGGTTCTGGCCCGCGATCCGAAAAACGATCTTGCGGCACTGATGATCGAGGCTGGTGGCCTGCCGACCGTGCCACTCGGCCAATCGCGGCAGCTACGCGCGGGCCAGTGGGTCGTTGCAATGGGCCATCCCTGGGGCGAGGTTGGTGCAATCAGTGCCGGCATCGTCATTGGAACGGAGGCACCATACGCCAATGGTGCCTCCGATAGGCGCGAGTGGATCATGCTAAGCTTGCAGCTGCGTCCGGGCCACTCTGGCGGACCTCTGCTCAACGATAGGGGCCGCCTGGTTGGCATCAACACGATGCTGAGTGGTCCCTCGGTGGGAATGGCTATCCCGACACACGTAGTTGTGGACTTTTTGCGCTCACATCTGACAATCTGATCATCCTGCGTTTGGCGCACGACAATCCTAAGCATCTGGTGTGTAGTTGGCATTGAAGCCTGGGCAAAACTGGGCTTCAATGCTACCCTAGTCGCGGAGATGCTTAGTTCCCGGTGGGGCTCCCGGTCTTCAAAACCGGTGGCGGTCTGCGCAGAGCAGGCCGCGGTGGGTTCGACTCCCATGCATCTCCGTAGCTCAACCTCAGGACATCCTGATTCCCAGTTTTCCCTCATGTGAAGTGCGCTTTGTTGAGACGATACTTGTGGTATCGGTCGATTCTTGCTGGCGTTTCTCTTGTTGCCATCGTGCCGCGGCTGGCTCACGTTTCGATCAGGTTGCAACTTCTCCAACTTCAGCGCGTATACCTTATTGAACGCACCAAATGAGGACTCCACACCAGGGGGTGGAGCTGCAGGAGAATTAAGG
>JAADYW010000096.1 GCA_010092845.1 Chloroflexota bacterium | reverse complement strand
GCGGACCTCTTCCGCTGCGATGACCGGGGCTGGGGCTATCCTAGCGACTGGAGCGACGGCTGGGGTTTTCGCCTCGCCCGCTCTTAATAGCTCTTTTTACTGTTTTCTGTTCTGCTGGTTTCTGAGGGGGTGCAGGGGGCGAAGCCCCTTGCTCGCTACGAATCGCCGAATCGGGGTTTTCGAAGCGTTGAATCGCCGCATCCTGGGGCCCGGGGCTGTCGTGCGCCAATCGGGTCATATCCCAGCATCACAGATTGGCGCAAGCGGAGGTCGATGCTAGGCCTTTCACCATTCGGGAAGACTAGGCCCAGGTAGCCCATTGGAATTGGGGCGATGGGACCATAGCGAAATGGCTGATTTGTGCACTCAGCCCCCGCCCTATCCGCGTTAATATGTCCCCAACGTGACTTTACACCAAACATCTGGAGAGAATACACCGTATGGCGAAGAACTATCCTCAGCTGCATGAACACCTGAGCGACCTCGTGGGACAGCTACAGAACAAGATACCGGATACGATGCGCGGTTTTGGTCAACTCCACAAAGCTTCAGTGGCCGATGGCGCGCTGAGTGGTAAGTCCAAAGAGCTGATCGCGCTGGGTATTGCTATCGCCGTGCGCTGCGATGGCTGCATTGCCTACCACGTTCACGACGCCATCCATGCTGGCGCGAGCCAGGACGAGATCATGGAAACCATCGGCGTGGCCATCTTGATGGGTGGCGGTCCGGCTGTGATGTACGGGGCCGAGGCCTACGAGGCACTGACCCAGTTCCAGCCCCAGGCTGCTGACTAAGCGCAGTTCCCACCCGTAACTCAGCAAACTTGTCGCGGTCAGGCGATTGTGCCTGGCCGCTTGGGTTACGTCACAATTATGCTGAACAGTATTATTCGCAAGGCAACAAGGAGCACCTCTCGATGACACTTTCGATCGATAGCACCGTCCAACTGAATAACGGCGTCGCAATGCCGCGCTTCGGGCTGGGCACCTACCAAACGCCCGCCGGCAGCTCAACCGAAAACGCCGTCCGGCACGCCCTGGAGGTTGGTTACCGGGCAGTGGATACCGCGGCCCTCTATGGGAATGAGTCCGGCGTGGGCAACGCTGTCCGGGCGGGGATCGTTCCGCGCGAGCAAGTCTTCGTGACCAGCAAGGTGTGGGTCGACGATCTCAATTATGAGGACACCAAAGCCGCCTTCGATGCGACAATGCAGCAGATGGGTCTGGATACGCTGGATCTGTATCTCATTCACTGGCCGGTCAACGACTGGCAGGGGGCCTGGCGCGCGCTGGAGGAGATCCACCAGGCGGGTCGCGTGCGCGCCATCGGCGTCAGCAACTTCCTGCAGCACCACCTGGAAACGTTGTTCGATTTCGCTGAAATCCGGCCGACCGTCAACCAGGTCGAGCTGCACCCCTTTCTGCAGCAACCTGACCTGGTGGCCTTTTGCCACGAGTACGATATCCAGGTGACGGCATGGGCTCCCTTGATGAAGGGCCGGGTGATGGATGTCCCCGAGCTGGTGGACATCGGTCAGCAGTTTGGCAAGACCGCCATTCAGGTAACACTGCGCTGGATGCTTCAGATCGGCCTGCTGACGATTCCGAAATCGGCCAAGCCCGAGCATATCGATGCAAATGCAGACATTTTCGATTTTGAGTTAAGCGATAGCGAAATCCAGACGATCAACAGCCTGGATCGCGACGAGCGCCTCGGCATGCACCCGGATCACTTTGGCGAATAATCCGCGCCGGGCACTGGACCAATCCACCAAAGTGACACCCGTCACGCAGAATGATGCCAGGCGTCCGGCTTCATTGCGTCTGACATAAGATACAATGAATCAATGGGAACCAGTTTGGTGGCAGTATGGTCTACTCAGGGAGTCACTGTCACTTCTAGCGACCTTTTGCTTGCTAGCTAATTATTGTCGCGCAGCACTGTTTGGTACCTTCATCCACGCTGCGTCCTTATTAGGCGTACATCAACCAGGTTAGCCTGGCTGAAGGCTACTACTCATGCGTTGTGCCAGCATGGACACGAGTGTTTTGCACGGCCGTTATTTCGGTATAGCCCGGAAGCATCATGCTTAGGCTGCACGACACACCGCAGGCCGCGGCGATTGATGCTGCCGCGCACGTGTTCGCCGTTCCCCTCCGCACACGCGTCCTCATCTATGCCCCACTGCACAATAGCGCCGCCATTATCGACAGAGCCGGGCTGGACCCACTACGTCAACATTTGGCCGGCGGGGACATTTCCCTGCCCGCAGCCCTGGCCGATTTCGCAACGCTAATCGCGACACCACCGCCCGCAGTCCCTGGCCCGAAAAGCGGTCCGTTGATCCCCAGCGCGCTGGGGATCCTGTCCACGCGGGCCTGCAATCTCGCCTGCCGCTATTGCGGTTTTCTGCCGGAGACAGGTCAGCAGCACATGCCGCCATCGCTGGCCCGGGATGCCGTCAACTGGTACATGGACACCGTCGCCACGCACGACATCGCCCACGCGGAGATCCACTTCTTTGGGGGCGAACCTTTCTGCGCCGAAGACGTGGTCGAGGTCGCTGTGCATCTGGGGCGCCGCCGTGCCACGGAAATCGGTTGCAGCCTGCGCTTTGAGGTCGCTACCAATGGCACATTCAGCGAGGCACGCTGTCACTGGGTCGCCGACAACATCGACACTGTGATTCTGTCGTTTGATGGCACGCCTGATATCCACAACAAACACCGGCCGCGCCGCGACCTGAGCGGCAGCTATGATGCCGTCCACCGCAATGCCCTGATCCTGGCCGAGGGCAACGCAGCGCTATCGATCCGTGCCTGTATCACCGACGAGACCGTCACCAAGATGCCGGAGCTTGCCGCCTGGTTCTGCGAGACCTTCCACCCCGAGGCGATTGGCTTTGAGACTCTGCAACCGACCCAGTGGTCGCAAGCGGCCGATCTCCACCCGCCGGATGCACTGGCTTTTGCACGCAACTTCATGCGCGCTGCGGAGATCTGCGCCGAATACGGCGTGCAGACTGCCTATGCAGCCAGCAATATCAGCGCCAAGCAGGTGACCTTCTGCCCGGTGGGGAAGGATTTCGTGATTATTGCGCCTGATGGCACGCTGAGCGCCTGCTATCTGCGGCGTTACGAATGGGAAGCCAAGAACATGGACCTGGCCTTTGGCCGCTTTGATGCCAGGACAGGTGCCCACTTCGACTTGGATCACGTTGCTTTTGCGCGCAGCCTCAACGTACACAACAAGCCGCTATGTGATGGCTGCTTCAACAAATGGCATTGCGCCGGCGGCTGCCACGTCAATCACTCGCTGGGCACGCAGCCCGGCGATTACGACCGGCTGTGTGTGCAAAGCCGGCTGATTACACTCTATAACATCCTCAAGGCGCTGGATCAGGTCGCGCTACTGGAGGATGTTTTCGATGACGCGGCTGCCCTTCAGCGTATGCTCTTACAGCCGTCAGATCGCATTGACCGTGTGGAGGTACCGCTATGAAGGCGGGTTATTGTTGCATCGGGGGCATCCTCTGGGTCAAGAACGGCGACACATTGCTACTGGTCGACGATACGCAGCGGCGATCCTGGACTCTGCGCGGCGACGAGGCCATAGCCTGGGAACTCCTCTGCACCGGGTACCGCTATGAGAAGCTCGTCCGGCAGTTGTCGCTTATCCTGGCTCTCGATGAGACCGCAGCGAGAGAACATCTGCAGGCGATGCTGCATACGTGGCACCAGAAGGGAATCCTGCAACAAAACGGAGCTGGGTCATGACGAATCTGGCCATCAGCACGGTCTGCAACCTCAACTGTCCCTATTGTTTTGCCGGGGACCATATGGGCGAGGTTGGCGGCGAGCAGCCGTATATCAGCCGGGAGACCTTCGCCCAGCAGCTTGACTATCTCGACCGCTCCGGGATAGATGAAGCCCGTCTACTCGGGGGCGAGCCGACACTCCACCCCGAATTTCCAGCACTGGTGGCGATGGCCCGCCAGCGCAACAAGCGTATTGTTGTGTTCAGCAATGGGTTGATGCGCCCGGCAGCTCTGGACTGTCTTATGGCGCTGCCTGAAACGCACTGCCACGTCATGCTGAACATCAACGCCCCGGCCCTCAACCCCGCCCCCGTGCTGACACGCCAGAAAGCTACCCTGAAACGCCTGGGGCAACGCGCAATGGTCGGCTTTAACATCTACCAGCCCAACATCGGCATGGATTTCTTGCTGGATGTGATTGATGAAACCGCCTGCCAGCGGCGTGTGCGCCTGGGCATGGCACAACCATGCCTTTCTGGCGAGAATGACTCAATCCGACCGCATCAGTATCGTTTTATCGCAGAGAAGATCGTTGCTTTCGCACGTAAAGCTGCCGCGCGTCAGATCACATTGGAATTCGATTGTGGCTTCGTGCGGTGCATGTTCACCGATGATGAGCTGGCCTTTCTGGAAGCGAATGGCTCGACGATCGGCTGGCATTGCAATCCGATCCTCGACATCGACGCACACAATCAGGTGATTCACTGTTATCCACTTACCGGAGTAGGCGCAATCAACCTGGATGCGACTAGCACGGCGACCACGCTACGCGCCCATTTTAGTGAGCAGGTTGCTATGTATCGTCAGGCGGGTATCTTCCCCGAGTGCATCAACTGCCCGCTCAAACAGCGCGGCGAATGCACAGGCGGCTGCCTGGCTGTGACAATGCGCCGCTTTCGCCATAGCGACTTCGCGATCCAGGTCGCCGAACAGGAGGCGCAGTAATGGGCACGTGGGTGATCCCCTACATCGACCAGCCAGCGCGCTTCTGGCAACGGCTCTCAGCGGACTATGGCGCGCATATTCGTGAAGTCTATTTCCCCATGCCGGGTGGGATTATGGGGAGTGGTCGCAGCGCACAGCCCGGCAGCCATCTGCGGACCTTTCTAGAGCAATGTCCACTGGCGAAATCCGTTTTGCTGAACCCAGTGATCTTGCAGCACCCGCTCGCCGAAATCGTTTATGTGATCCTCGCTGCCTTGCAAACCCTAGCGGACGAATTCGGCGTGAACTCAGTCGTGGTCACCCATCCTCATCTGCCCGCGTATATCAAGGAGGCGCTACCGGACTACCGGGTAACGGCCTCAGTGCTAATGGGTATCGAAGCCCCAGCGCAGGTGATCGCCCTCCAGGATAGTGTAGATACGATCGTGCCCGCTTCGCATCTTTGCCGTGATCTGGCGGCCTTGCAGCGCTTGCGTGCAGCTTTTTCGGGCGAGATTCGATTGATGGTTAACGAAGCGTGTTTGCCGCACTGCGTCTATCGCAACCAGCACTTCTATGAGATGGGCTACGGTGCCCATGCGCCGGAGTCACTCTGCCAGCCACTACTGGAACGGGAACCCTGGCTCCGCCTGACCGGGGCCTGGATACTTCCTCAGCACGTACACTATTTCGCGGGCTTCTACGACAGTCTCAAACTAGCGGGGCGCGTTACGCTCCAGGACCCGGTCAAGTACATGGATGTGCTCTCAGCCTACATCGAGGGGCGAAGGTGCCTTCCCCGCGATATCGGTGGCGGCCCAGCATCGGTCCTGGCACCACTCGATATGCCTGATTCGCTGTTTGAGCATATTCTGCACTGCGACAAGCAGTGTTACACGTGTTCAATCTGCCGGAGCTACTACGCAGAAGCTGTTCACTGAACTACCAAGAGACGTTACCACCCTTTTCGTTCAAACTAAGAAAGGCTTTGACATGAGCGAGGATCAAATAGAACAGAGCAACATCTCACCCGAAAACCCAGAGCAAGAGACGGACGATAGCGAGCCCAAGGTTTTTGCAATCGAGAAAGACCTATCCGGCGGGTGGCAGTTCAGTCGTCGCAACTTTTTGGCCTCAATCGGCGCGGCTGCAGTTGCTGGAGCCGTCGCCTCGGGCACATCCGGGACTTCTGCCAGCGGCGCCAGGCAGTCAACAGGAACGTTCAAAGCCCACCTCAATGATGTTACCGCCCTGGCAGCTACCCCTAACGGGGCGATTTTGGCCTCGATCAGCCTTGACGAAACAGTTAAGCTCTGGTCGCTGGAAGAGCCGCGCGGTCTGTTCTTGACCATCGACGACCACGACGCACCGCCGACGGCGCTGGCCATCTCGCCCGATGGGCTGGTCCTGGCAACCGCCGACGCCAATGGCGACATCAGGTTATGGGCCTTGCCCGAGGGTGAAGCGATAGCAACGCTGTCTGTGGGCGGGCCGGTACACCGCCTGGCAATAAACCCGGCCGGGGATACCCTGGCCTCAGTAGACGGGGACGGTCAGGTCATCTTATGGTCGCTGCCGGAAGGCGACCGCATCACCGAAGTGGCTACTCATGAAGGCGACGCACTGGATGTGGCCTTTAGCGCCGATGGCAGCATGCTCGTGAGCGCCGGCGGCGGTACGCTGAGCGCCTGGTCGCTCGCTGATGAAAGGACCGTCGCCACGATGGATGGCTTCGCCACCGAGCAGATGTGGTATACGATCGTCAATAACTGGGTCAATGTCCGTTCAGGGCCTAACACCGATGACCGGATCCTCGGCTCTGTCCCGCCTGGCAGCATCCTGCGTGTACTAAATACCACCGACTCAGACTGGCATCAGATCATTTTTGAGGATGAGGATGAAGCCTATCTCGCCGCCTGGTTGACCGAACGCCTGCCTGCATTGGGCAGCCGTCTTGTCGTCGCGCCCGACGCAAGCTGGGTTGCCGCCGCCAGCAATGATGGCAATGTGCTGATCGGGTCGTTGCCTGATGGCGACTTGCTGGCCACCCTGGGCGGCCACGATCAGGGTATCAGCGCCCTGGCGCTGAGCCCCGATGGGACCACTCTGGCAACCGCCAATGGTGACGGCAAAATCAAACTGTGGGCCATGCCAGATGGCGATCGCCTCGGCGATCTGGACGGTCACGATCTCTGGGTGAATAGTCTGGCGTTCAGTCCGTCTGGCACGCATCTTGTGTCTGGTAGTAACGACAATAGTATCAAGGTCTGGAGCGTCTCTGGAGGGAGAGCGGACACGCTCAGCGAGCACCGTGACAACGTCAATGACCTTGTCATTACCACCGATGGGCGCCTGTTGCTTTCGGGCAGTGCAGATGACACCATCAAGATCTGGGAGTTCCCCGGTGGCGATTACGTTGCTGATCTTTTCGACCTGGAAGCAACCCCATCCACACTTGAGGGCATGACCTTCAGGGCCCCTGCCCCTGAAGCTGGTGATGGAACCACCGAGGGCGCGGCTGGAAGCAGCGGCAGCAGCAGTTCTGGTAGGACCGTAGTCTACACGTTGCCATGCGGCTCTGCGATTCCACCAGGCGCAACGTGTGTCTGTAATTGCGTCGCGGGGAGCCAGCCACCACCGTGCAGTTGTGTGGGCTATGTCGCACCAACAGCCGTACCCACCGCCGCCCCCACCGTCTGCACCTGCGACACAGTCTGCACCTGTGAGGGACATTGTGCCTCGCACTGCAGTTGTGTCGGCTATTGCTCACATGGTCACTACTGGTACCCCAACTAAACAAAACAGACAGGACCGGGGGCGCCGCAAGCCACCGGTCTAACATGGAGAAACACATGGAGTTCTACACAATCCCCGTTGAGGACAACCGCTACATCCTCTACCGCCCCCTGCTCCGGAAGGCCTTCCTCGGCAATGCAGCGATGGTTCGTCTCGTTGAGGCTTTACTCGATGACCCGGATGAATACGACATTGAAGTGCCCGGCGAGGTTAAGACCTTTCTGGACGACCTTGGCTTCCTGCACGCCGACCCACCAGCTCCGGGACACATGGGACGCGACTTCCACCCGACCACGGCCGTCCTGCTCCTGACGAACCGCTGCAATCTGCGCTGTACGTATTGCTATGCCGATGCGGGGGTGATGCCTGCTGCAGATCTGAGTACCGACCTGGCCTACTCAGTGATTGACCGCGTTGTCGCCAATGCCCAGACTCAGGGCGCACCCCATTTTGAGGTCTCGTTTCATGGTGGTGGCGAGCCGATGCAGGCCTGGCAGGTCATTAAGGCGGCGACCGCCTACGCCCGCCGCCAAGATATACCAAGCCGGATCACACTTGTAAGCAATGGTGTCTGGTCACGCCAACAGCGCGAGTGGGCCCTGGCCAATCTGGACGGTGTGACCATCTCCATCGATGGCGGCCCCGCAACCCAGGACCAACAACGGCCCTTACCCAATGGCGCAGGCTCGTACAAATATGTACTGACAACCCTGCAGGCGCTGGATGAGGCGGAATTCAATTATGGCATTCGCATGACAGCCACGGCCCCCTGGCGCGAACGATTCCCGGCGGATGTGCAGTATCTGTGCGAAGCGACGCGCTGCCGGCTCTTCCAGGTCGAGCCTGCCTTCAATGTTAATCGCGGGGAGCACCAGGAAGCGCAACAAGACGAAGCGCAGGCTTTTGTCGATGGCTTCATTGCGGCCTTCGATATCGCGCGCAGTGCGGGGCGAGAGTTGCTATTCTCTGGCGCGCGCCTGGGATTGGTCACCCGCACTTTTTGCAGTGCGCCATACAACGCCCTGATCGTCAACGCAGCCGGGCAGTTGGTTACCTGCTACGAGATCGCCAGCGATAGCCATGCGCTCGCGGAGATATCGACGATTGGCGAGGTCACGGACTCTGGCATCGCCATCAATCAGCCTGCGCGCGATTACCTGCTCGATTTCGTCGAAGATAAGCAGGCCCACCTGTGCCAGGAGTGCTTTGCAAAGTGGCACTGCGCCGGAGATTGCTATACACGCTCATCCTTTGTGGAAGATGACGGCTTGCGCGTATCGACATCTAGATGTTTCATCAACCAGGAGATCACAGCCCAGCTCCTGCTCTGGAACATCATGCGTGGTGGCGGGGTCTGGAATGGACAGACAGCCGAAAATCACTTCCAACCAATGCCGACGTCGGTTGTGCTGGGATGAACAGGGCCAGGCTCATGGAGGTGTTGCCGCCCCCATTGCAGACTATTTACGATGCTGTGAATAGCAGCCCGCCCGCTGAGGCCAGTATGCGCATCCTGCGCGAGACCTGGGCAGCATCCGGTGCCGCTGCCAGCCAGATTCCGGGAGTCCATATCCTGGACGGAGGCGAGGTAGTCTATACTGGTGAACTCTCGCCTGGCTGCCAGGCCTGCAAAGCCGGGACCTGGGACTGCGTCTTTATTGGCGTTCAATGCAACATCAATTGTGCTTTCTGCTGCAATCCCCACGCGATCCCTGCAGACTACACCGGCTCTGCTTTTGGCTCTCAGCCACGAGAGATTACAGCAAACTACCAGGCGACACGCATCAATGGCGTGAGTTTTTCGGGGGGTGAACCCTTCAGCCAGCCAAAAAAACTCCTCGGCTGGGTCGCAGATTTCAAGAGGGCATACCCGGACGCCTATTATTGGGTCTACACCAACGGCCTGCTTGCCAAGGAACCATATCTAGAACGCCTGGGGGCGCTTGGCGTCCACGAGATACGATTCAATATGGCCGCCACAGGCTATACACATCCCACCGTCTTGCGCCACCTGGCGGTAGCCAGCCATCACATCCCCACGCTGACCGTTGAAATCCCTGCGATCCCTGATCACGAATCTCGCCTCCTGGCCAGTTTGGAAACCTGGTGCGCACAAGGGGTACAGTTTCTCAATCTGCATGAGTTCATGTACGAGCCGGGAACCAACGCTGAAAGCATGCCGGGGGCACGGCTGCCAATAACGCTGCCGGATGGACACCGGACCGCGATTGACCCGCAGAGTCGTGCCTTGACGCTGAGAGTCATGCAGTACGTGCGCGACCACAACCTGCCGCTAGCGGTAAACGATTGCTCTCTGCAAAGCAAATTGCGCCAGTTGCGCGGCCGACGCCGCAGTCTCGCGCCGCTTACCGCGCAGCCATACGAGCAGGTCATCGACGAGGAGCTACTGGTACACCACTGCGCCTATAGTAGCACCGAAATCCTGGTATTTCATCCGGATGCGACCGGCAGCATCCGCACACAGTATCCTGAACACCAGTTGGTGCGGATTGGACGCCGTGCGCCGCTCAGCCAAGATGCCCCTGATCAGTGGGTGCTCTTCGAGCGATTGGCATGGGAAGGATGATGCCGCCGTTATGCAGGTAAACCGCGTTGTGGTAGGGATATTCTGGGCGGGGCTGGTGATATGCGCAGTCATCATGCTATGGAGCGGCAGTAGCGCGCAATTAGGTTCCGACGATATCCACTGGATCAAGGGTGAACCCTCGACGGTCTACGACAACTACCGAGTACTCCCACGTCTACTATTCCGCGGACTTCATGCGCAAACGACGGGAAGCGTCAGCGCCGCGTACGCGATGATCTTCGCCTTCCACCTGCTAAATTCCTTTTTGGTATATCATCTCGCCGGGCGTCTATTGGTGGGCCAGCATACGCCCCATATCGCGGCGGCGGTATTTCTCATCAACCCACTAACGCTGGGAACGCTCACCTGGATCGCCAGCTTTTCCTACGTTCTGGGCGCAACTTGCGGGCTAGTGACGCTGCTCGCCAGTTGGCATGCG
The DNA here is from genome assembly GCA_010092845.1 of Chloroflexota bacterium. Taxonomy (GTDB): domain Bacteria; phylum Chloroflexota; class Anaerolineae; order Aggregatilineales; family J027; genus J027. The sequence goes on along the minus strand of JAADYW010000096.1, from coordinate 9,279 downwards.
CTTACAGCTACCAACTGGCAGCGACGTTCGGGCTGCGGCATGATCGGGCTTGTGGCTCTGGTGTGCGGTCTGCTGTCATCGCATGTTCTGCTATTCTTGCCGCTCGCCTTTGGCCTGATCGCCTGGATACAGCCTCAGGCAGACCGCTCTGGGGCAGCCTTGCTTACGGTTATGGGTTTAGGCATAAGCGCAGTCATCTATATACTGCACTACGATTTTGTTCCGACTGAAATCTCGCCCGCACAATCACTCAGCGCCGACTTTCCGGCCACCTATAGCTCATCTGTGCTGGCGCTGCTTCCCATGCTGGGGGTAGCGTATATTTTGTCGTTTCTGGGCGGAGACATCGACTTTATGACCTCCGCCTTTAAGGCACCGCTACGCTGGGCGCTCGCAATGCTGGTGGCAACCGCGATCGGTGCCTATGGATGGCAAAATCGCGAACGCACACGCCGCTGGCTAGCGCTCCTGGCACTCTTCATCTTGCTGATAAGCCCATATATCCTGCGCCTGTACATGCTATCCGGTTTTTTCAATTATCATCCATCGTATATGCTTGGCGGGCGCGTCTTCTACATCCCTTTCATTAGCGTGGCGATGATCATCGCGGCTTTTTGCAGCCAGATCATCCAACAGTCCACATGGCGTCTTGGCAGCCTAGTCCTGGCGTTTGGGCTGCTGTTCGCCACCTGGCTCGTTGCCGTGGAGCAGAGCAACGCCTATCAGGGCCTGACCGCTGTCGCGGGCACACCAGGACCAAAACCGCCGACCTGGGCGGCATTTGAGGAGTCGGAAGGGATCTGGCCATTGGTATGGGGAACCACGGCGATAGTGTGGATGACGCTCTATGTTGTCGGTATGCGACGCATCAACACAAGCGAGGTTAATGATGGACTCGTCTGAACGAGGAAAGCACACAACTTGCAGCCGTCGGAAGTTCTTGCCGCTGCTACTCAACGATATTGCGGTCTATGTTGCCTCTTTCAAGCAGGGCAAAGCCGTCTACCAACTGGACGATCTGCAAGATTTGCCTGATGAAACCCTGGCGGAAATCCGGCCAGCGGTCAATCCAGAATATGCGATTGTTATGCTCGGCGGGCATGTCCAGGCCCAATACCAGAGCGGCAGTGTCTATCAGGATTTGTTCCCAGTCGAGAGCTTCAATTACTACCTATTCCACCAATTCGATGGTACGCAGACGCTCGGGGCGATCAGCAGACGCGCTGCACGCAAGCTGCGTTGCGATCCGGAACAAGCTTTCGCCCAAGTACGCGAGCTATTTCTGGCGCTTGTGAAGAAGTCAATCTGTTTGCCGCAAGAGCCACGCAAACCAGAGAACAAAGACAATGACTCGACCAACGAGACCGGCTGAATTCTACGACTTCTATCCCCTCGAGGCGATGCCGTGGCCAGTTTTCCGCTGCGATCATGGCGCCCATAGTCTCTTCTACGCTCCGGGGTGCTTATGCGCAGTGCGGGCGGCTGATGCAGATGGCTTTTTGCAGAGCATCGGCCCGGATCAGGGTCCAGGCTGGGGCCGTACCCTGTGGGAACATGCTCAGCAAGCCATCATGGAGTACGAAGCCCTACAGTACTCGGCATTCGCGCCAGAATGCCTGACGGTGTACCTGCATAATGACTGCAATCTAGCCTGCACCTACTGCTTCAGCGACCCAATGGGCAAGAGCAGCACACGGATTAGCCTCTCCGCCCTGCGCTCTGCCGCTGAGCAGGTAGCAGCCAATTGCCACGACAAAGGAATGCCCTTTTATGTCGTGTTTCATGGTGGCGGCGAGCCAACCTTGTACTGGAGCGATGTCGATGCCGCCCTGACGGTTATCGCCGAGATTGCAGACCGACGAGGTGTAGAGACATTCCGCTATATCGCCACTAATGGCTGTCTCTCAACCCAGAAGGCCCGCTGGCTCGCTCATCACTTTGACCTGGTGGGTTTATCGTGCGATGGACCGCCTGACATCCACAACCACCAGCGGCCACATGCCAATGGCGGTCAGACGGCAAAGTTGGTCGAACGCACGGCCGCAATCTTGCACCAGGAGAGCCAGCCGTTCCATGTGCGGGCTACCATTACACCGGAAACCATTACCTGCCAACCCGAGATTGCGGCCTACATTGCTATGCAGCTTGCCCCGCAGGCAATAAGCTTCGAGCCTGTGTATACTGGCGGCCGCGCGTCAGGAGCGCAGATACCAGACCGGCAACAAGCGGCGCTATTTGTGGCGTATTTCCTGCAAGCACGCGACGTGGCAGCAGCGCTAGGTATCCCATTGGATTGTTCTGGCAGCCGCATGGCCACGATTCATGGACCGTACTGCAACATCTTCCGGCAAGTTCTCAATCTCGTGCCAGGGGGACTAGCAACAGCCTGTTTTAAGGCAACTGAAGTGGAACAGGTCCGTGCTACAGGCGTGGCCATCGGTGAGTCGTTGCCCGGAGGAGCCTTCTATTTCGATACAGGGGCCATCCAGGGCTTGCAACAACGCTTGGCCGCCTTCGCGCCAGAGTGCTTGTCCTGTTTCAATCGCTATCACTGTACGCGTGGTTGTCCCGATCAGTGTCCGCTGGACGCGCCAGGCGCATTTGGCACATTCCGATGCGAGGTGCAGCGGCAATTGAGCCTGGCCGCAATCGACAAACGGGCCAGAGAATTAATCGCAGATATCACTGCAGACCGTGATCGAGGAGCAAACGTCTATGGCACCTGCATATTCTGAAATCGCTGCCCTGCTGGCAGACCTGCCGCCGTCGATTGATGCTGATACGATTTACGCGGAATGGCAAGCAATGTCAGCGTTCTACGATATCGAGGCGCGCCACCTGCCACTCCCTGTCTGGGCACGGCGCCCGCTGGAGGATGACGGCCCGCGAGCCTGGGAGATTCTGCAAGGAGAACTGGCCTACCGCAACCCTGATCGGGCCTTCTGTATCTACCTCCATATCCCCTTTTGTGCACGACGCTGTGGGTTTTGCGACTGCTACTCTTTCAAAATGGGCACTGGCCACGAAGACCACTTCCGGCGATATACCGATACACTCATCAAGGAGATGCGCCTCTGGAGCGAGACCGGTGATCTCGCGCAGCGCCGGATATCGACCGTCCACCTGGGAGGCGGCACGCCCACGTTTCTACCAACGGCGGACTTCCGGCGGCTTATGCGAAGCTGCCAAACACTTTTCAGCGTCGATCAACACACTGAATGGGCCCTCGAGTCCACTACGGCCCAGCTCACCGATGAGATGCTGCCGGTGCTGGATGAGCTTGGATTTACACGGCTGCATATCGGGGTACAAAGCCTGGAAGACAGGGTCCGCACGCGCATTCATCGGCAAGAACCGGCTGATACAGTCATTGAGAAGATTGAGAAAACTGTCGGCCGCGGCTGGGTTGTCAGCGTGGATATGATCGCAGGGTTACCGGGCCAATCGCTGGCGGGTCTGCTGGACGATTTGCGCCTGCTGGCCGACCTCAGTGTTGATGGGTTCTCGCTTTACGAGATGCAAGTCTCGCCACGCAACCGACGGTTTGCCCAGGACCAGGGCCTGATGGCGGAACCCCGCCTCAAGAAGTACGTGATGATCCAGGCAGCGGCCCGCCTGCTCGAAGCCCTTGGCTATCGCAAAACACTGTTCAATCACTTTGCGCGCCGCCGTGATATGAACCTTTACTTCTCCTTCCCGGAGCGTAACGAGGATTGCCTGGCAGTGGGCACAATCGCTGATGGTGTCTTCGGCGACTATCACTATCGTCACCCATCCTATGCGGCGTATATGCGGAGTGCTACTGCGGACTATCCCGGTTTGCAGGGTGGGCTACGGCGCAACGCATCCGAGAATATCCTGCAACCCTTGACGACCGCCCTGCTTGCCGCGCGCATTCCAGAAGCGTTACTCTACACCAGTGTTCCACCGCCCCTGCGCGCACGCTGGGAACACGCCCAACTCCTGGCCCACCAACCCGACGAACAGATCTTCACGCTGACCAGCAACGGGTCGTGGCTGCTGGGCAATATGATCAGCGAGCGTTTTGCCTAGGCACGATGAGAAGAGACCGGATTGCAGCTGTATACACAACGTTTCTTCATCATGGCACAGGAAAAAATGGCCGAAATGCCCAAACGGAGCACCAGCGGGTCCCAGCACAGGTATTATACAACTTCTAACCCACACCTGTTGTGTGCCCGATCTACCCGCGTCGCGAGCAGTTGCTGAAGGAGTACGGGAGAGAGCAGCGGTTCCTGAGGATTTATGGCCCTACATCGCGGCTGGGGATCAGCCACCGACGACATACCCGATGATCTTGCTCGACCACAGCCCGCCATCCTGGGTTGCATAGAGTTGCTCTAGCGTGTCGGGGTCGAATAAGGTGACGTAAATCGGATAGCGCTGCCCTGACGTTGTTTCACCGGTGATCGCCACCCTTATGCGATCGCAGAAGACTTTATTGGGTTCCCAAAGCGTATATTTACCCAAACCCAGGTAGGTTTCCCGGCGGCCGATGATCGTATCAGTCGGTTGAACAAACGTCGGATCAGCGGCATCAACAACCTGAATCGTGACAGGGTACGGCACCGGGACAGCGCGATCTCCCGGTGGTGGCTGCCAGCATAATGTCAGGGTCACGATATCGCCGGTATGAACAGCATCTGCATCGATCGTATACCCCAGGAGCTGGGCCACACCAAAATCTAGCGCGGGGCCTTGAAGATCAACCGACACAGCCTCCCGCAGGAGAGGGGGACCAAAGGCCGGCAACAGCGTCAGCGGGACAACGATCACGGCCAGGCTACCAGCAAGTCCAGCGACGAGATAGCGGGTAATGCGCGAGCGCGGTAAAGCATGGATGCCCCACACCACCAGAAAAATCACTGCCGGCATGTAGGGCAGAAACAACCGTCCACCAACCAGATTGACCGTCTGCATCCAGCGCGTCAACGCGCCCACGCCCAGTATTACGGTCAATACCAGCAGGATCAAACGCCTATCAAAGCACGCGCGCGCTAGCCCGATCAGTGACAACACCAGCACCAACACCGGAATGGCTGTGAAGGGAAACCCCGGTCCCACATCCCCCCGGCCCGCGAGAAACCAGAGGGTATGGCGTACATCGAACAGCCTGGGCAGCACCAAGTCTAGTGTCTGAAGCTCATCAAACCCCCAGGGCATAGCACGATGCGGCTCGATGCCAAGCGGGTCATCGAACATAAGCCATCCCCGCACATACCACCACCCCGCGATCAACAACGCCGGCCCGAGTAGTAGCAGCCCCGGAATGATCAGGGCGCCAATGCGCCGGGGCGATGCCTCGTACCAACCAATCAGTACCGCAAGCGCAACAACCGGAAACGTAGCCAGCACACTCGTCTTGGTCAACGCCCCCAACCCAAGTAGAACGCCCGTCAGAAGCAGCAGGCGTCGATCGTCCCAACGACCAACCAGATGCAACCCTGCTGCGAGAATCACGCTGCTGAACGTGATAGCAGCAGCATCATTGGTCGTCGTCGCAAACACCTGCAACACATTGGGGATCGTCGCCATTAGCAGGGCGGAAAGCGCTGCCCAGCCGCGGTGGCCATCGAACAATGCCAATCCACCCCAGTACATCGCCGTCAACATCAGCCAGCCATACAGTAGTGATGCCAGCCGTGTATACCGCAAGAAGTGCACGAGATCGCCCTGATTAGATGTCAATACGTGCGTATCAGGATTCATCATCGCGAAATTGCGATTATCACGCGGGTCATCTGTGCTTATTCCTGGCCACCACGGGTTGTGGGCCACATCGCCCCCGTCAATCTCTGCGGCGTCGACTGGAAGACTGATCACGGCGGCAGTCAGGTAATACAAGGGAGCCTGTCCCACCGCCTGCCGAATGGGCGTGTCAAAATCCGCCCCGAAATCGGGGAGGTGTCCGGTCTGGCGCAAGTGTAAGACATAGGCCACATGCTCGGGCTCATCAGGTCCTTCAAAGGGTGGCAACAGAGAACTGTAAACCAGCACCATGCCCGTGAAGATGAGCAACAGGATGATGAAGCTGATATGGCGTTGAAGAAAAGCCAATCCGATAGCTGCTTTCTCCGTACTAAGATGCCCGAGGACTGGTGTATTGTAACCCTGACGGCGCACGCTAGCAAAGCTGGTCGACTCCTGCGTTGGGCATGGCCTGGACTTTCGTGGTTCAAGTCATCTCACCACCAGCTCAGGCATTCCAGGGGTTAGGAGACACGTGCGCTCGGATAAGCTATTTAGCAACGTTAGCAACGCGGGATTTGATCATGGCGCGCTCAAACTACGTGACGTGCGAGCAATTCTGTCACAATCTGCTTCAGATCCACTTGTGAACCGTACTGAATTTCCTCGTGGACACGCGCATCGCCCATCGAGTTCGTAGCGCTGTTCACCAGTGTCCAGGTCCCACACCCAGACGATTGGCCCCGTGCCAATGGCGGCGAGCAGCCCGTGTCCCACGCTGACATCGTAACCATAGAAGCGGCGCGGGTCGTCAATGACCATCTCGAACGCATCGTTCGCGGCGCCGGCGTTGAAGTCCCATTGCATCACGGTCGTCAATTGGCGCTGAATCAGTACCATCTCGTCAGCGAGAAATGTGTGAGTACAGCATTAGGGATCGGCCGCCAGCTTGGCGTCGGATCCTGCCCGTCATTGACGTCGAAAAACCGGATAGACCCGCCACGCTGGCTAAAATCCCGACTGTCGGCGGCCGACGTGACGCCATCTGGCGACCAGGCCAATGCAAGAACCTCGCCATCTAATCTACCTCGAGGGTGGAGAGTGCCTGGAGCCGATGGACGTTCTCGGCGGTAATCGGCGCTTGTCGCCCCGGCCTGGGAACCCCCTGGGCCGGATGGTGCCGCACATAATGCCAGGATAGCGAGCGCAATAGCAATCAGAGCCGTGGGGCTCTGGTGTGCATGGGTTCCAACTCCAGTTTGTGGCAACCGTTCGCCTGTAACTGTTTACCAGGCTACACCCGACGCCGCGCGCGGACCCGACGGCTGACCGACGGGTGGGGGGCGCCGTCGTAGGCGTAGTCCACGCCGCCCATGCTCAGCAAGTGATCTACTCAGTCCCAGGTGTAAGTGCCGGTACCGTCGCTGGTCATCTGCCCGGCGTCATGTCGTCACCGGCGGCGTAGTAGGCGGCGCTCAACAGGCGCGCCAAGCCGTCGTAGGTGTAGGCGATGATGTGGCCATCATAGGCGGTCGCGGCTTCCTTGAAGCGCAGCGTGTAGCCGCTGCTGTCCGGGTGGTGGTCGGCGCGGCCCCGGATGCGCAGCACTGGTACTTGCCACGGCATGTAGCGAGATTCTGGCTGGAGCTGATACACTTGAGTCGGAGCATTGTTCGCAGGCATGAATCCATTTGATTGCTGGATCGCGCCCTCATGCGTCCCGTCGCTGCCAATCACGACATCTACCAGATGCTCAAGCATGGCGTGCGTGTCAGTTACCGTGATGAATACGGGGGCGAGGTCGAAGACGTGGCACAGGTCCCTCGCCTGGAAGACTATCCGGATGATCAGCTCTGGGCGGTGGTGTACCAGCGGATGGCCTGGCCGCAACGGGAACGGTTGCGTGAGTTGGTGGCTCGAGGGAAACAAGGTGATCTGACTTCCGCAGAACAAGCTGAGCTTGAAGCAGAAACGCTATCGTGCAACTCTAAATGATAAGTTCCTGCTTCAGCTACTCTCTCAAATTTGAAGCGATTGCCTTGTATGCTGCTCAAAGAGAGGACGCGGAGGTGGCCAGCTGATGGAAAACTGGCTAAAGGCGCAATTGCGCATCGAAGAAGCGCAGCGCAAACAATCCAACATGTTAGTCCTGAGTTCGCTGGAGTTAAAAACGCTACCGGGCGAGATTGGCCACCTGCACCACCTGATAGAAGTGCATCTGAGCGGCAATAAACTCACCCTGCTGCCTGATTCCATCTGCGACCTGGCCAAACTGCGGGTGCTAATTGTCGAGAGCAACGCACTTGAAGCGCTGCCGGATTGTATCGGGCAGCTTCAGCACCTGCGCTATCTCAATCTTAGCCGCAACCGGCTGGAAAGCCTGCCAGAAAGCTTGGGTCGGCTCACTCGCCTTGATTTTCTAAATCTACCGCACAACCGTCTCACCCACCTGCCGGCATCGATTGGCGATCTGCACCAACTCACGTTCCTTAATCTGGATCACAACCAGATCGGCGCGCTACCGGATTCAATGGCTGGGCTGGCGGCGCTGGGCGACCTGATCGTGAGCCACAACCCGCTGGCCGCGCTGCCGCCGCACATAGGCCAGCTAACCCGGCTAGGGCGGATCGAGGCCAACCACACCCGGATCAGCGTGCTGCCGTCGTCCCTTTTTGAGCTGCCAGCCCTCACCCGTCTTGAGCTGCGGCATAATCAATTGGCCGCCCTGCCAGAGGCCATCGGCGCGCTGTCCCGGCTGGAGTACCTGGAACTAGCCGGGAACCAGCTCGCCCACCTGCCGGAAAGCATCGGCAGCCTCACCCGTCTGATCGAACTGAACGTGAGCGACAACCAGCTTCGCGAATTGCCAGAAAGCATTGGCAACCTCACCCATCTGCGCCGGTTGGTGCTTTCTGGCAACCGGTTGGCGCACTTGCCAGAGAGCTTTCGCCGCCTGAAAAACCTCGTCAGCCTTGACCTCAGCGGCAACCCGCTCACCGTCATCCCCGATCAGCTACGCGACCTGGCGTTTTCCACCCTCACCCTGCGCAACCTGCCCGCCAACCGCCTGCCGGATGATCTGCACGCCGCCAACCTGGAGATCGATGGCTGCCGCCAGATCACCAAGCTGCCCCGCCGCCTGAGCGCCAGCGCAATCAGCCTGGCGGACACCGGTATTCGCGCGCTGCCCCGGTCGCTCGCGCACGCCACCTTGCAATGGAGGGGCATTGATATCCCAAAGCGGTTGATCTTGCGCCCGAACAGAATCTCGCTGGACAACATATACAAGAAATATTACGACGGAGACAACAACTCTTACCGCGAGGCGGCCATGCGGCGGCGCGCCCTGGTAACGCTGATGGGCGTGGAGCGGTTTGTGCTGGAAGCCGAGGCCCAGGGGCACGCCAAACAGCTTGATTCCGACCGCGCCCCAGAAGGTCGGCGCCGCCTGCTCAGGATCGAAATTCCGTTTGATCATCATGAAGTGGTGGCGCTGGTGGTGACGCCAGCCGGGGGTGATACGCCGCTGGTGCTGCGCGTGCCGCCCAAGGTGAAACGCTGTGCCGAGGC
>JAADYW010000095.1 GCA_010092845.1 Chloroflexota bacterium | reverse complement strand
GCGCAGTCGCGCCTCTGGGGGAAACAACGCTAGCGCGGTCTTTCGAGCTAAATTCATCTCCATCGGCTCTGAAGTCGTCGCCGCGGAGAGCTGCAATCTACCATCAATTGGCCGGGCGCCGTCATGAGCCAATGCCAGCACAATAGCCAGCTCCGCAAGTGGAGGATTGACTTCCTCTGGCAGATCTTGAGGGATAAGCTCCCGCGGATCGACCGGCTCGCCCCGGACCAAAAGCGCGCGGCGATGGTCCAATGGCAATAGTACCTCACGTAACGCCTCGGCCTGACGCAGTATCTCTGTAAGCTGGCCCATGAAGCCTTTGTCATCCGGGCGTGGAAAGGCCTCAAAGGGAGCGACTTCCCAGATTAGTGCGGTGGCTGGATAATTCTGCCCCTTAGCTTTGGCCACTGTGGCCTTAAAGCCGTCGGCGCGCACCTCTTTCACAACACCCATGCGCACCCGATCATTGACATCCCGCAGTACGATCACCTTATCTGTCAGTTGCGGATGGGCTGCCATGATGACGCGTTGCTGCTTGGCCAACTCAACCTTGTCCGGATGGCGCACCTGAAAGGTATCCTTGCGCCGCCAACTCTGCGCGAAGTAAACCCCTTCGTGCGCCAGAGCATTGATAACTTCATCCTCGCGCGCCGCGTCGCCCCACCAGGCTTGCGCCAACTGCCGGGCACTGAAATAGCTCCCGGCACGGTCTTTGAGACTCTCCCAGAGCGCGGCCGGGTCCAGGGGTTGGCGCTGTGAGCCACTTTGCACTCCCATTGCCCAGGGACGCTTGGGAAAGCTCAGCTCGATACTGGTCCCCGAAACCGGCAAATAAACGCGCTTCTGCCGTAATCGCAACGCCGCTGAGAGGCTACTCCGGGCTGGCGAGTCGCCGTGGACCAGTGCAACGGCCTCTACGCCAAGGTTCTCAACAATGCTAACCAGCTCGGCTTCATCTGCGTGGGCAGACAGGGAGTAGGTCCCCAACTCGCAACGAAGATCAACAGCACGATCATCGAGCTTGAGGGTCACTGCCTGGCCGGCCTGGCGTTCGGTTACCATGCGCTGAACGAAGCGGCCCGGGGCCTCCTCATCCTGATAGCCCGTCAGGAGAATTGCATTCCGCTCGTCTTCAGCCAGCCATTTGGCATAGCCAACTGAAGGCCCGCCGGTAAGCATCCCGCTACTCGAGATGATGATCGCTGGCCCCTCGCTATGGGCGATCTCTTCCCGCTGAACCGGGCTTTTGATGGCACGCACCTTCTTGCGGAAAAACAGATGGTCATCGCGCGCTGCTTTGACGGTGTTTTTAGGGAGCAGTTCCTGATACGCGCTGTAGGCATTGCATACAGCCCGCACCATGCCATCCACCCATACTGGCACATCCAGGTCGTCGCTATAGGCCAGAAGAATCTGGATCACCTCCTGCGCACGCCCCAGCGCAAAAGCGGGGATAATCGCCTTGCCACCACGCTCCAGGATCCCTTGCAGGGTCTCCACTAGCCGCTTCTCTTCAGCAGCGCGGTTGGCATGCAACCGCCCACCGTAGGTACTCTCCATCACCAGAAAATCCGCCTTGATTCTGGGAAGCTCGGCCTTGACGACCGCGCGCTGTGGCGTCAGCGACAGATCGCCAGACATCAGCAGGACTCCTTCATCGCTTTCGATCGCGATCATGGCCGCACCGAGAATATGACCGGCCGGAAAAAAGGTGGCCTGTAGTCCATCGCCCAGGTGGAGGGGCTGGCGGAAATCAACCTCCTGGAATGCGTCCAGCAAGCGTGTGACAGCGATTTCATCAAACAGGGGCAACTCGCCCTCTTGCTCCTGCTTGTTCTTCATAATCAACTGGGCATCCGCCTGCAACACTTTTGTCAGGGCAATGGTGGGCGCAGTGGCAATAACGGGTACATCGGGATATTGCTCAAGAACCAGCGGCAAGGCCCCGGTGTGATCCGTATGAGCATGCGTCACCAGGATATAGTCAGGACCATCAGCATCGCTTACTTGCTGCAGATCAGGCAACTGATCGCCGCTGATTCCGCGCACGGTCTTGGGTGAAATCCGAATCCCTGCATCAATCAGCAACCGCTTGCCAGCAATCTCAACCAACGTGCTACTGGCGCCAACCTCGTCGGCCCCACCGAGAAAAGTCAACTTCATGGCGTTCTGGTGCACGCCATCACCACCTGCCACTGGCGATAGCGCACCCGATACTCCTTACTCATTACCATCGAAATGAGCCGCCACTCCATTCCGTGTATACAGCCTGGAAGTAGCAAAATCGCCCGTTCTTGAGGACGGGCGAAGTTATTATAGCCTAATCCTTCAAGCTAAAAAATGGCGCTGATGCCACCTTACAGCTCTTGCAATTGTACTTCGACGCACTACGTAGAGCCCCGCATTGTGGATTTACTCAGCAGCAATCTCTATCCATTCGGCGATCTGCTGGCCACTGGCGGGGCCGACATGCACCACCCGGATCACCCCCTCGGGCCCGATCACGTAGCTCGTAGGATAGCCCTGAACCGCAAACTGGCTGTTGATCGTACCATCCAGATCTAGCGCCACGGGAAATGTCAGATCAAATTCCTGCAGGAAAGGGGTAATTGTGTCCGGATCTTCCATTAGGTTTACCGCCAGGACAACGAAGTCGCCCTCAATCCCACCTTGTTCTGCGAAGGCAGCCTGGAACTCAGGCATCTCGACACGGCACGGCGGGCACCACGTCGCCCAGAAATTCAGCAATACGGTCTGGCCACGGAAATCACTCAGGGAGACCACGCTACCATCAACCAGCGTGGTGGAAAAATCGGGAGCTTGCTGGCCGACCTGAAGGCCTACAGCGACGTCCTCACCAGCCACCGCTGCCGATTGGAGCGTCAGGGCATCCAGCCAGGCGTTAACAAAGGGCAAGTATTCGCTTTCCCAGCGCGCCTGAGGGCCGACAATCGTCAGCGTATACATGACCTGCCCATCGTCAACAAGCACAATGACACCGGCGTTATCTCCACCAAAGACCTGCGTCATCTCGAGGCGCAAGGCCGGCACCCCGGCCAGCGTTAGCTCCTGAGTGCCAATTTTCGGCTCAGCGCCGGTATTGGCCAGTGCTTCGCCGAGGCGTGTTGCGCGTTCATCGGGCGTTGGTTCATAGTCAGCAGTGCCGTAAAGACTGGTATAGGTACGCGACTCAACCTGAATGAACAACCCTGGCAATGCATCGCCAGTTGCGCTCCCCAGCAAGTAGTCGAGTGTATCCGCCGGTTCGGGCAAGACCATGAATATCTCATAGTCGCTGAAGCCTGGTGGCCCTGAAGCGGCAACCATCCAGCCCGGCGCCAGCGGCAACTCCAGGTTCTGTGTCTGAAATGGGGAGCGGCCCACACCAATCGCATCAGGATTGACCAGCAGCGACTCATCCACAGTATTGAGCGTCAGAGTACTCGCAATGGCCGCCAACTGGTCGAGCTGTTCGGCATCTGGTGCGCTGTAAACCAGGTAATAGATCAACTCCTCTTGCAGAATCATCGTCAGACCGGCAAATGGCGCACCTTCATAAGGCGGGCCAGGATAGCTGTCGACCCGCACCGCTGGCATCCCGTTAACCTCGAAGAACTCCGCAGTTTCCGCATCTTCCTGCAGGATATTGGTGAAGATCACCTGCGGATCATCCGTTGACTGCCCTATTTCGGCCTGTGCTTTGGGAAAAATATTAGCGATCAACGTCTGTCCACTAATCGCAGCGGTCGGGTTATTGGCCTGCAAGGATCGCATCGCCTGATCAGAATCGGCAATCGCCAGCACCTCGCCAAAAAACGTGCCCCTCAGGCCACGAACTTCGTCGGTTGTATAGCGCCAATTTGCCGGTATCTCAAGATTATAGCGGCCCGATTCGGGTTGAATGATGATCGTCTCCTGCGCAGTTACAGGAGACACCAGCCCGAAAGCAGACATCATCAGGCATGCCGCCGCAACTAACAGGGGGATGTTTCGCATTGTAGATCGCCTCTCAATGAAGTTGGACTCATTTGCTGCTAACTGTGAATTTGCGCGCTTCGATGGTAATCTCAGTCTCTAGCCGATAGCCGAATGTTGAAACGCGATGCCAAATGCCGAATTCGGGCCCTACAGACCCGACAAACTGATCGCTGGCGGAACATTCGCCTGTGTATATACACTTC
>JAADYW010000094.1 GCA_010092845.1 Chloroflexota bacterium | reverse complement strand
GATATCAATGCACTCTACAGCGAAGGCGCCGATCTCACCGAGCTGCCCGATATTGGCAAAACGATTGCCGCCAAAGTGGAGGAGCTTATAAACACCGGTGAGTTGGACTTCTATAGCCGGCTTACCGATGAGGTCCCTGCCAGCCTGGTGCAGGTGTTGCGCATTAACGGTGTTGGACCCAAAAAGGCCAAGCTCTTCTGGGAACAACTGGGGATCACCACTGTTGATGAACTTCAGGTTGCCGCGGAAGCTGGCAAGCTCCAGAAACTCAGCGGAATGGGCGCCAAGAGCGAACAGAAGATCCTGGACGGTATTGCTGCAATGGCGCGTCGCACGCACCGGATTTCAATCGGTGTGGCGTTGCCGTTAGCGCTCACGATTCTCGATGAGCTGCGTGCCCTACCCCAGGTGCTGCGTGGTGAGATTGCGGGCAGCCTGCGGCGCGGGCGCGTGACTATCGGTGATGTCGATCTCCTGGTTGCGGCTGAAGACCCGGCGCCGATTATGGAGGCCTTTGTCAGCCGACCCGATGTCGCACGCGTGCTGGGTCATGGCCTTGCGAAAAGCTCGGTCGAGTTGCTGCAGGGTTTGCAGGTTGATCTCCGGGTGATTGCACCTGAACGTTATGGCACAGCGTTGTCCTATTTCACTGGCTCCCAGCAGCACAACATCCGGTTGCGCGAACTGGCGCTCAAACAGGGCTTGAGCCTCAATGAGCATGCATTTACGCCCACGACTGGTTCTGGCGGAGAGCGCTGGTGCGCCACAGAAGCTGAGGTCTATGAAACACTTGGTCTCCCCTGGATACCGCCGGAATTGCGTGAGGATCGTGGTGAGATCGAGGCCGCGCGGCGCGGTGAATTGCCCTCCTTGATCTCACTTGAGGATATCCGGTCAGATCTGCACATGCATACCACCTGGAGCGATGGCAAGCTCTCAATACGGGAGATGGCTGAGATCGCGCGCGGGCATGGTTTGTCGCATATTGTCATCACTGACCATTCGCGCAGCCTGGGGATTGCCAATGGCCTGACGATCGAACGCTTGATGGCGCAGCAAGAGGAGGTCCGGGCGGTGGATGCGGAAATGGGCCCTGATTTCACCGTGTTGCACGGTACAGAAATGGATATTAAGGCCGATGGTACACTGGATTACCCGGATGATGTTCTGGAAAAACTGGATCTGGTCATCGCATCAGTGCACGTCTCGCTGGATCAGTCGCGCGAGCAGGTGACGCAGCGGGTCTTGAATGCGATCAGGAACCCCCATGTGGACATTATCGGGCATCCCACCAGCCGGTTGATCCCTGAACGCGAACCGACCGCACTTGATATTGATGCGATGCTGGCGGCAGCGCTCGAGCACGACACCGCCCTGGAAATCAATGCCAACCCACGGCGTCTGGATCTCGATGAGAGCTATGCGCGGCGTGCTCAAGAAATGGGGATTAAGTTGTCCATCAATACCGATGCCCATGATGAGAAACAGCAGAGCCTGCTACACTATGGGATTGGCACAGCCCGGCGCGGCTGGATCACGCCGCAGACGGTGATTAACACCTGGCCGCTTGAAACGCTGAACGCCTGGCTCCATGCGCGCGGCGGCGAATAGGAATCCCTCGACGGGAAAATGAATGACCCTACGGATAGACAGCAATGACTGACGAACAGCATCCTAATCACGAAAAACCTGAATCGAACGCACCATCCGATGATGCAACGCGGGCGAATGAGGCGCCTCCGATTCACCCGAAGCCCCGCGAACTTCCGCGCCGTGGCTATGAAGGACAGCCTCGGCCGATGAATCCACCACCGCCCCCGCCCCTTTCAGCTTCTGGCCAAGCGGAAGGACCGGAGCGCGGCTGGACATCGCGTCGCGCGGAACCGCCCCCGGTGCAACCCTCGGTTCCCAAGCCTACTCCTGCGGAGCCCCCTCCACCGCGCGAATTCCAGCGTCCCTCGGCGCGAGTGATTGATGACCGTCCACGCGAGCCAGCCTATCGCCCGCGCCGCCAGGCCAAGAGCGATAGTGGCCTCTATTTGCCGTGGTGGTCGCTCGTGATCTTGATTGTTGTGGCCGGTGGGACCGCGATAGCGCTACTGATGGCGGTTCTCAATCTGGGCGGCGGCTTGATCCCCGGGGACCAGACACCTCAGGTCATTGTGGTTACCAGCGCGCTGCAGGGCAACACCGGTGGCAACACCAACCCCAATAACGCTGCCCCGGGGAGTGCGCAGTTTACCCCGGGCGGAATTCCCGCCACGCAACCGGTAATTCAGACCGCGGTGCCGGTGGCTGAGCCGACTGAGACGGCGTTGCCAGGGGTCACAACGGGGTGTCCGCTCAACACGATTGTTGAGGTTGTGGGAACCGGTGGGGTGCCCTTGATGATCCGTGAGGAGCCGCGTCAGGCGGATAATCAGCAGTCCCTGGCGGCGGAAGGTGAACAACTCCGCATTATTGGTGGTCCGGAGACCAGTACTGCTGTTGACGGCTCGGTGCTGGAATGGTGCCAGGTAGAGGGCGTTACGGTGCCTAGCCGCAATGGTTGGGCTGCCAGGCAGTTTCTTGCCGAAGCACCACAGGAGTAACGGCTTCTCATCTGGCCTGCAAGCCTAGAAAAGGTGTGGTAGTCATGAGCAATCCTGCGGCCCGTGTGAACGAGTTACGTACCCAAATCCGGGATCACAACTATCGCTACTACGTGTTGAGTGATCCAATCATCACCGACATAGAATACGATGCGTTGATGCACGAACTGCAAGCCCTTGAGGATGCCCATCCTGAACTAATTACCCCAGACTCGCCGACAAAGCGAATCGGAAGTGATGTTTCTGATGACTTAGCCAAGGTCGAGCATCCTGCCCCGGTACTAAGCCTCGGCAATGCCCAGGATCTCGAAGAGGTTAGGGCCTGGCGCGAGCGAATTGGGCGCCTCTTGACGCCTGATACGGTCCTGGACTACGTGGTCGAACCGAAATTCGACGGGTTGACCATCGTCCTGACATATGTTGACGGTGTTCTGGTTCTCGGCGCGACCCGGGGCAATGGTCAGGTTGGCGATGACGTAACCCACAACGTGCGGACCATCCGGAGCATTCCCTTGCGTATTCCCGTCAATCCCGATGGCCCCCAACCACCACCGCGTCTGGTCGTTCGTGGCGAGGTACTGTTCCTGAAAAAAGATTTTGAAGCGGTGAATCGGGTTCAAGTTGAGCAGGGATTGCCCCGCTATGTCAATGCACGCAATACCGCTTCGGGGACGCTTAAGCAAAAAGACTCGCGCGTGACAGCCTCACGCCCGCTGACGGCTTTCGTGTATTCAATAATGGATGCCGTCGGCCAGGTACCTGACACACAGCAAGGTTCCCTGGCCTACTTGCGTGACCTGGGCTTTCCGCTTGTCGATGAAATCCGGTACTTTACCGACTTTGAGGACATGCTGGACTATCTGGCCAACTTCGACCGTGACAGTCTGCCCTACGAGATCGATGGCTTGGTGATTAAGATCAACGCCAACGCCGTCTACCGCGAGCTAGGAGTAGTCGGCCGCGATCCGCGTGGGGCGCTGGCCTACAAGTTCCCGTCACAGGAAGCGACGACGACCTTGCTCGATGTCCAGGCCAATGTCGGACGCACAGGTGTGCTGACACCAACAGCAATCCTGGAACCGGTCTTTTTGAGCGGCGTTACAGTCAAGCAGGCCAGCCTTCACAATTACGATCTCATCGCCGAGAAGGATATCCGCATCGGCGACCGGGTGATCGTCAAACGATCAGGCGATGTGATCCCTTATGTGGTTGGCCCGGTGATGGGTAGTCGCACTGGCGATGAGATCATCATAACGCCCCCCTCCCGTTGCCCGGTTTGTGACTCGCCGGTTGAGCGGCTCGAAGGCGAGGTTGCATATTACTGCACCAATCCTGCCTGTCCCGAACGAATTGCGCGCAATATCGAGTTCTTTGTATCACGCTCTGCCATGGATATTGTCGGTCTGGGGGAGCAGGGGGTTCGCTTGCTTCTGGAAAAGGATCTCATCACGGATGAGGCCGATATTTTCGCTTTACAGGCGGATGATTTGCTTGCGCTCGAAGGCTTTGCTGAGAAAAAAGTTGAGAACCTGTTGGCGAGTATCGTGGCCGCCAAAGATCGGCCGCTTGCACGATTACTGGGTTCGCTGGGGATTCGCGGTGTTGGTGGGACGATTGCTGTCCTGCTAGTCAATCACTTCCACACACTAGACGCGATCGCGGTGGCCACGCCGGAAGAACTTGAGGCGGTCGAAGGACTTGGCCCTATCCTCGCCGAGACCATTGCAGGCTGGTTCAGTGAACCCCGCAACCAGCAGCTCATTACCAAGCTCAAGGCGGCCGGCGTCCGCATGGAGGAAAAACCTGAGGAGCCGATCGCCGACACTCTGGCGGGCTTAACCTTTGTCTTGACCGGCACCTTGCCGACCCTCAAGCGTGACGAAGCGAAGACCCTGATAGAATCGCATGGCGGTAAGATAAGTAGCAGCGTCAGCAAGAAAACGAGCTACGTTGTGGTCGGCGATGCTGCCGGCAGCAAGCTCACCAAGGCGCAGCAACTGAATATCCCGATACTTGACGAGCCGGGTTTGCTGGCTCTGATCGAGGTGGCCCAATGAGCACACGCATCATACTGCACGATAAGGTCCTGAAAAGCATCAGTCGCCGCCACCCGTGGGTGTTCTCCGGCGCGATCAAGACGATCAAAGGCACCCCCGAAGATGGTGACATCCTGCGGTTGGTTGCTGGCGATGGTACCTTCGCCGGGCGCGGCTACTGGAATAGCCATTCGCAGATTCGAGTCCGGATCCTTTCGTGGAATGAAGATGAGGTTATCGACCAGGATTTCTGGGAGGGGCGGTTGCGGCGCGCCCTGGATTCGCGGGAACCTGGTTCCGGCAATGCACGCCGTCTGGTCCACGCTGAGAATGACTATCTGCCCGGGTTGGTTGTTGACCAGTACGCGGATTGGCTTGTCATCCAGGCACTAACGCTGGGCATCAATCGGCGCAAGCATATGCTGGCTGAACTTCTGGCAGAGATGCTGCAGCCGACTGGCATTTACGAACGGAGCGATGTTGAAGTGCGGGCGCGCGAAGGCCTGGTTCCTGAAACGGGCGTGCTATGGGGTGCCGAACCACCCGATGTGGTCGAGATTGAGGAGAATGGGCAGCGTTTTCTGGTGGATATCAAGGCGGGGCAGAAGACAGGCTTCTATCTCGATCAACGTGAGAACCGTGCCGCCTTACACGCCATGCTGAAGCAGCACCCCGGAACCGAGGACTACATCGTTCTCAACGCCTTCGGGTATACAGGCGGGTTTGCCGTCGCTGCGCTGGCGGCGGGTGTTCAGCGTGTGATCTCTCTCGATTCTTCAGCAAGCGCCCTGGCCCTCGCCGAACGCAATATCGCCTTAAATGGGCAATCTGCTGATCCCGAGGATTTCATGGTGGGCAATGCGGGCGATATATTACGCGGTTTCAGGGAGCAGGGGCGTGTCTTCGACTGCATAATCCTGGATCCACCCAAATTCGCCCAGACCAGCCGCCAGGTGGAACGCGCCACCCGAGGTTACAAGGATATCAACCTCCTGGCCTTCCAACTACTGCGCGCAGGGGGCTGGCTCTGGACCTTTTCTTGCTCCAATGCGGTCGATGCTGATCTGTTTCAGAAGGTGGTTTTCGGAGCATTGGTCGATGCAGGACGGGAGGGGCAGATTCTGCGTCATCTGAGCGCCCCTCCCGACCACCCGGTAGCCTTAACATTTCCAGAGGGCAGTTATCTGAAGGGGCTGGTCTGCCGGGTGTGGTGAGATCGTCATCCCGTACGGCTGGTAATCCATACTCCCTCTTGGCGATTGCGGCCTCCCGCCAGGTAGAAGGTCCGGTGTTTCTGACGATTCGCGTCTTCCTGCGTGAGCCAGAAGCTCAGCCGGCGGCCTTTTAGCCCGGCGAGATACTCAAGGGCTGCAATTACATGCGAGCACGCAACGCCGTGATTCTTGGCCCACGGGCACGTACAGCGTGCATATACTGTGTTGGCGTCGCCGAAGCGGACCGTTACGATGTGATTGCCACGCGGGTTGGACAGGCTTTCAACGACGAACGTGTCACGATCAACTCGCCGTACGGTGAGGTTCCGGCTCTGCGATTGTAGATCTTTGATATTGGTAGGTTTCATGGTGTGTGCTCCTGTTCCTCACCAGAACATGTATTCTAATTATACACCGATTTCGTTGGTAAAACATTAGAACAGACGCTCACCATGCGGGAATCCCCCCAATTCTCGGGGGGCAGGAATCGAACAGACCAACCGCGCAGGTTGGTCTGAGAGCTACTGGCTATGACATTAGTGAAGTGTTGTAGCTGCTAACGGTTGGTAGCGCGCGCTGCCTCTAGTGCGGCGTCGAAGTTGACCTCTTCGCCGATCTCGGTGACGTATTGGGCGTAGGTGACTTCATCATTGGCGTTCAAGACGATCACTGCCCGCTGGTTTACACGCCAATCCAGGACATGCAGGCCATAGTCATCAGAGAACTGCATATCTTTGTGCGACGACAACGTCTCAACGCGGTCGACATCCGCCGCGGCGCACCAGCGCTTCTGGGCGAATGGCAGATCAGCACTGACAGTCAGCACGACGATATCTTCGTCAAGTTCGACTGCTTCTTGATTAAAACGGCGTGTCTGGGCGTCACAGACGCTGGTGTCGAGCGATGGAACGACGCTCAATATCTTGATTTTTCCCGCATAGTCACTCAACGATTTGGTTGACATATCTGTGGCCACCAGTTGAAAATCGGGTGCCTTGTCACCGGCCTTCAGCATCGTGCCGCGTACTTTGAGCGGGTTACCCCGGATTGTGGCGCCACCTTCACGAATTTCGTAGTCCACGTTCATCCTCCTCAGAGCGTGTATGACTGGTTGATGAAAAACAGCGAAATTGTACCACGCTTAGCGCTGGCGGCGTCGAAACTTAGTAAATATAAATGCCCAACGCGCCTCGACCCAGGCCCGACGAGCACGCTCCACAGCTTCACCTTGGGTGTCTTCGGGCGCCGGTTTGCCGTATTTATCGCGCGTGTAGAGCGATGTGATCGTATTGATCGGCTGCTCGCCGTCGGGTACCGCATCAACCAGTACACGGCGCCGTTCGATAGGTGTCTGCCGATTACTCAGCCGCAGCCCCAACCAGCCGCCGTAGATCCCTAGACGTGCATATGACTTCTGGATGGGGTTTAGCCCGCCCAGGCCGCGATACTCGACCCACCAGATCACAAAAGCCGCCAGCAGCAAGAGGACCACGGCGATGGTGAGGAGGATGCCCAGGATCAAGAGGATTGTTTCCAGCAGGTCAGTGTCGTCATCCTGGGCTTCTACATCGGTGATCGCTGGGGCCGCTGCGGTAGATTCCGGCGTTGGGGTGGGTGTGGCCGTCGGCTGGAATTCCGGCGTCAATGTGGTCGCCGGTAGCTGCTCAGCAGGTGCCTGGGTTGGTGAGGCCGTTGGCGTGGCGGTCGGGAGCGCTTGCTGTTCGGGCGGTGTGTTGGTGGGGAAGGGGGTCATCGTTGGCGATGGCTCCGGCGTTATTGTGGGGAAATCCTGATTGAACGCGACATCACCCGGCCGCTCGAGCGGGACCTCGTCGGCGGTGGGCTCAAATTCGACCCAGCCGTAGCCCGGGAAAAATACCTCGACCCAGGTGTGTGCATCGTTTTCACGTACCAGATAGGTGCGGTCAACAGCATCATAACTGCCCTGGGCGAAGCCAGCCGCCATGCGCGCGGGGATGCCCTGTGATCTTAACATCATGACCATCGCCGACGCGTAGTAGTTGCAATATCCGCGTTGAATATCGAAGAGGAACCAGTCAATCGGGTCTTTGTCGAAGGGCGGCGCGCTTATCGTCTCGTCGTAGGCAATGTTTTCGCGTAGCCATTGTTCAACGGCCTTGGCCTTATCATAGGGGGTAGTGGCGCCACTGAAGATGATAATCTGCTCGGCGAGCGACTGGGTATCCGTTGACACACTCCCACCTCCTTGCAGATAATCGCGTAGGACCCAGTCAGGGTAATCGGTTCCGGCGGCGCGCAACTGGTCAGCAGTGGCCACGCTCATTGACGATACAACGGTATAGCGATCATTGGCGCGGAGAGGTTCACGCGGGCGGATCACAGCGACATCCGCTTCACGGTTATCATTGACGCAGCCGGAGCCGCCCTGAACACAATTCAACTCAGCTTCAACCGCAATATCCTCAACCGCGCGGATCTGAGGTGCACCATAAACCAGCGGCGACGCCCGTATCGCAATGGTGATATTCTGTGTGATGTCACGTCGGGCGGCGTAGCTGCCGGTGTTGAAACGCATATTCTCCGTCTCTTTGAAGGCGCGAACCGAACGGCTGTGCTCCCAGCCACGCCCATCATAGGTATCGAAGGCTGTTGAACGCCAGTAGAAGCGCAGGCCGCCCGGATTGTCCTCAAGCTCGATTTCCATGACTTCCTCATCACTGAGCTGGACAGACCCCGTGAGGTCCAGGCGGTCACCGCCATAGTAATCGGTTGTCGCGATGCCACGTCCCTCGAGCGATGAAAACAGCCGGTTCCACAGTTCGTTGATCTCCGATAGCGGATCACCACCCAGGAACTCCTCGATCTTCTCCCAGTAGTTTTCGCCAGAACCAGCCGGCGTGATCCAGCCAATGAGCAATACAACGACAGATAAGGTGCTGCCGATCCGCAAAAAGCTACGGCGCGTCCGGCGCGAGAACTGGATTCCCTGTCGTCCCCATTCGTATTCGCGAGACTGGATAAATGAGTTGATGATCATCAACAAGGCGAACATGAGAAAACCAATGAGGAAGAAGTCTAGATTAGACTCACCTTCATAGTTCAGATTGTTGATGACCAGTACCAGACCGGGAGGAATAACTGCCCGCCAGACGCGATCCAGCCGGAAAACATGCCAGATGGTGTTATGGGCCAGGTACCAGAAGAGCACGGACAAAAAGAGCACGAAGATGAGGTTATCCGTACCGACACCACCCGTCGACACCTCAGTCGCCCAGCGATCGATTCTTCTGATGAGCTCTTCAAGCCGCGCGGTTAACGATAGCGGCCCCGGGAGCGCAACTAAGTTGACCGCTAGAATAGTGATGAAGCCATAAATCGTGCTATAGAGCAGGGCCCCGAGTTCGGATAGACGGCTTCTGGCCAGCCAGAAGCTCGTGATGATGGCAGCAACCACAATCGGGAACAGTACCCCCAGACCATCGGACCAGCTGGCGGTGACTAGCGCGAAAGCCGGCATCCAAAGGAGCCCCAGAGCGATAATTAGTGCTGTAACGTCACCGGGGAAAACCATCCGCTGCCAGCGCCGCTTCAAGTAAGTGCGGGCTCGCTCTATTGGTGACGGCTGCATTGATGTTGGGTTGGCAGGACTGGATGTTGGTGAATAGGACATAGGGTTGGCTTTATCCGATAATTCTCACAGTTGAGGTTTCAAGCAGATACTCGATCAGGCCGATTGCGATTTCGGGGGTATGGCCGAAACTGAGCAATGTGTCGTCATCAAGTCTTGCTTTGCAGACATTGGCGGTGCCGCTGACCCAGCAGGAGATACCACCGCTGAACTCAGAGCTGCCAACGCCGAGCCACGTATTGAGAAACGTGAAATACTGGGCTTCAAACTCCTCTTGGTCGGTGCGTGAATCCCAACTCAAACGCCACGCCATCACCGTCTGCGTGTCTTTCACGTAGAGTTGGAACCGGTCGCCACCCCAGCCCGCGGCGGCTACAGAAGCGGTCTCGCCATCCAAGGCCAGTTCCAGATGTTCGCGCAGATAGAATTCGCCCAACGATCGGTCAAACAGCAGTTGCCAGCCCTCACCGCCATCTGGATGTGTTGCGAGAAAGGGTGCGATAGGCGGCATCGGGATCGGATGCGGCGCTTCGTAAAGCAAGTATAGTGTCGGATGCAGTATGTGCTCGGTGCTCAGTGGAGGGCGCTCGTAGGCCAGGTTGACCAGACGCCAGTTGCCGGTTTCCTGGAAAAGGGTTTCTACGAACCGGGAACCCTCTTCATGTAGGAATTGCTGTTCGGCTGCCAGTACTTCTGGGGCAGTAGCTGGTGCTGATACGGTGCGATTGGCAATCTGCTGCATCAATGCGTCCGCGAATCCTTCCTCTTCTTCGATCATCTGGCGCGTATATTCGAACGTGGTCAGGTGTGCATCGCCCTCGAAAAGCGCCTGGATTGCCAGGGCTTGATCTGGGTTGTTCCGGCGCATATCATCCGGCAGCATCGCCAGAACATCAAAATGCTGATCGAGCAACGCTTTTGCATAGAGCCGGGCATAGAGAACGGCAGCAAAGGGAGCTAGCTCCTCGGACTGAGGTAAGTAGATGATGCCACGCTGTATGTTGTAGAATCCTGCTGGGTCTGCATTCACCAGGCTAACCACTGCCGGCCGCAGATCGGTTTCAGGTTCCATGAAGCCGAAACTAACATAGAAGAATGTGTCTCTGCGCGCGTCTTCTTGATTATATTTGCTGAGGATATCTTCATCGACGACCGTCTGGAGGGCCGCTCGGGATACCATGCGGCGGTTAGGCGCGTTATCCGCATCGATCTGGCGAATGTCACGTAGACGCGCCTCAACCCGCTCCAGTGAGGAGACCATGACGGGGTTAATCGCAATGGTCGGCTCTGGTGAAGGAACCGGTGTGCTATCCTGGGCATGTGCTGCAGTGCCGAACTGGATTAGCAGAACACTGCTCACGATCAGGATAATGACGCCGGTACTGGCCATCAGTATTAAGCGCTGTTTCATACCTAGAACCCCGTGTTTCCTCATCTGTACAATAGTAGTCCTAATCTGAAAAATCTGGCTGACGATTCCAGCACGCTATTCCCACGCTGGCAATGAGTAATTCGTCAGAATTATCCTTGCGACCCTGACCAGTTGATATGCAATGCGTTATGCTGGTAGTGTATTGTTTAACATTTTTGACAAGATCTGGCATGAAGGTGAAATCACACGATGGCATACCCAACATTTTACAATCCGGAACGTGTCGGTCAGCTTTTCGTTCCGGATACTGCTTCAGCAATCAACGCGGGCCTGGTGGCGGATCTCAAACCTGCTAGCAACGATTCCCACCAGCACCTACTCCTGCTGGTAGACGCCCAGGTCGATTTTGTTCACACAGATGGCGCCCTGAGCGTCCCCGGCGCTGTTGATGATACACGCCGCACCATCGAATGGCTTTTTGAGCACGCTGAACACATTTCAGCAGTTGCGGCGTCAATGGACAGTCATCTGCCTGTTCAGATATTCTACCCCACTTGGTGGGTGAATCCTCAAGGCGACCACCCGGAGCCATATACTGTGATAACCAGCGATGCGGTTAAGGATGGGGAGTGGAAGCCCACGTTTGAACCCCAATGGTCAGTTGACTATGTTCAGAAGCTCGAGCTACAGTCCAAGAAGCAACTGATGATCTGGCCCTATCACACCATGATCGGTACACCGGGTCACACCCTTACGCCGGCGCTGTATGAAGCCCTGGCCTACCACGCCGCGGCGCGCCAGTCTGAGCCGGTGTATTTGCAGAAGGGCACCATCGCCAAGACTGAATACTACTCGATGCTGGAACCCGAGGTCAAAGTTGCCGGTGAGCCAGGCGGTGAACTGAATACTGATTTTCTGGCGATGCTCGAGCACTACGATCGCATCTACATCGCTGGCCAGGCCAAGAGCCATTGCGTCCTCGAAACAATTAGCTCGATGATGCGCCATTTCGGCAGCAACCGGCCAGAGATGATCGACAAGCTATTCGTGCTGATTGATTGCACCTCGTCAGTCGCCCATCCTGAGATCGACTTCGAAGCGATCGCGACCGAAGCCCTGGCCTCATTCGCCGATAAGGGCCTGCATATCATCCAGAGCAGTGATCCGCTGCCCTAAGACGCGCCACCGTAATCGGTTGGGACGGGCGCCAGGTCGGGGTTATCGTTGGCCCGGCGTCCGACCTTGGCCATGTCGACCCATTCACCGCTCACTTTGACGCGCACCACATCTTGTGTGAAATCGGTGCTGGTATCGCTAGCGTTGCGCATCAGACTCGAACCAACCCCGTAAATATCGACTGGTACGTTCAGCTCTTCGAAGTGACGAATGCGGTCCGCCGAGAAGCCGCTGGTTGCGACGATCTGGATATTTTCGCAGTATTGCTTGGCCTCTTCTTGCCAGTCTGGCGGTAAATCCCAGCTTTCCCAGGCGCGATTAAGCTCCTGCCTTACAGCCCAGACAAGGCGCGGGTTGACGCCCAGGTCGAGATCAGGATCACCAAGTGGTTCCAGCGCGATATCGCGCACTTTGCTGCCGGTATCCAGGCGTACGGCAAACAAACGGAACTTGTCGGCTTCAGTGTCGTCACCAGATTCTTTGTGGCGCCGGAAGGTGTCGAACATACTGTATGCGACGGCCAGCGAAGTCCCTACACAGTCATTGTTGAAATCAACGAGCGCGATACGCGGCACTTCTGGTGGTTCCAGGGCAGCGAACTGTAGCATGGTTTCGGTCGTGTTCCCCAGGAAACAAGCAACGGCAGCGTGCGGGACTGTACCGCTGCCTTGGCCTTCCCACCAGGCACCTTGTGCATGTGTGCTGATGAAGCTCCGCAATGACTTGTTATAGTCGTGGTTGTAGCGTTGAACGCCTAGGTGGTACGCATACCCATCAGCGGCCTGGGTGTGATACAGGTCGTACCGGGCCGGAAAGAATAGTATAGGCTTACCGTGGGCGGCTACCATGACCTCATAGGTGTTGGTGGCCAACCGGCTGATGCGCGTCAAAGCTCCCAGTATCAGTGTTTCGAGCAGCGCAAAGTGCCGGTAGTTTCCCCGGACCCTCAGGACGGGCGTTACGGCCATCGGGTCACCAGAGAAGCCGGCAAGGACGCCGTCCTGAACGGCTTCGACCTCAAGTTGATCCCAGGTATTGACGAAATCACCGTCAGGCCCGACATAGCCGGTGCATGTGCGCAGCAACGCCAGCGCATAGTCGATACCGCCAATTAGCGCCTGCGGTTCTCGCCGGGTAAACCATTGCGCTTCAACAACCATGTCGCCAACATCAGCACCCTGGCTCGTGTCATGCGGCAGGCGCGGACTATCTGCCTGGAAACTGTATCCATTCGCGCTTAGCTTGGCCAGCAGATCGACGGTGCGCTCAAAATACTGGTCAGAGTAGAAACCCTGCCGTAGGCGATCAATGTCGAGAGCGAAAATCTCAGGGGGAAGCCGTTTGCCGTTGAAGATACTCATGCGGACCCGTTTCCTTGTCGTTGCCGTACGGATTTTGTCAAGTCGTGCTACCAGCTTATTATATATAATACGGCAATGGATGGGCAGGTTATGTTGTTTATTATGGGTGGTATGTTGGCTATAGGTTGGCTACCATTGGCTGCAATCTGATAAAGGATCCATAACATGTTTGTTTCACGAGAGCAACTCGAAGCCTACGAATACCAGACCCTTGCGCCGTATGCGTTGAAGAGTGGCGATAGCCGGGGCCGAAAGTATCCAGACCCGGAGCCAGACTATCGCACAGCTTTCCAGCGTGATCGTGACCGCGTGTTGCATACCACGGCTTTCCGGCGCCTGGAATATAAGACCCAGGTTTTTGTTAACTTTGAGGGTGATTATTACCGGACACGCCTGACACATACCCTTGAGGTTGCCCAAATCGGGCGAACTCTGGCGCGGGCGTTCGGTGTCAACGAAGACCTGGTCGAAGTGATCTGCCTGGCGCACGATCTGGGCCATCCACCCTTCGGGCATGCGGGCGAAAGCACATTGAATCACTTGATGTCGGATCATGGCGGTTTTGACCATAATAAGCAGTCACTGCGCATCCTGACGAAACTTGAGCGCCGCTATCCAGACTGGTCGGGACTCAATCTGACCTATGAGACCCGCGAAGGGGTGGTTAAGCACGAAACAGAGTACGACATCAGTGATGTTCGCGATGAATATCGTCCCGAGTTGCGCGGCACGATCGAAGCTCAGATTGCCAACATCGCGGACGAGCTTGCCTATAACGCCCATGATCTTGATGATGGCTTGCGGTCAGGGTTGTTGCTGCCAGAGCAGATGCTTGATATCGAATTTCTGCGCGAGGTTTGCAAGGAGATAGGCTATGAGGGCGGGACTCTGTCCGAGTTGACACGCCATCGCCTGATTCGCCGTCTCATTGGCCTCCAGGTTAACGATGTTGTGACCACGACGAGCCGTGCGATTGAGGATGCCGGGATAAATACCGTTGAGGATGTGCAACGTCTGCCGTATAATCTAGTGAAGCATTCTGAGGCGTACCAACAGTTGAACCGAATCCACAAAGATTTTCTGTTTAAGAATCTGTATCGTCACTTTCGGGTTGTGCGCATGAGCCGCAAAGCCGGACGTTTTCTGACAGAGTTGTTTACCGCCTATATTGATGAACCTGCTCAACTTCCCCCGTCTGTACGCGAGAAGTTTGACGCGCGGGGCCAGTATCGTGCCACGACCGATTACATTGCTGGGATGACGGACCGCTTTGCATTGCAGGAGTGGGAGCGGCTGCACGTTCCATTTACGCGCCCCTGAGTGTCGTCCCTATATTTGGACGTTTTTGATCGTAAGATGAATGGAGATGGTTGTATATGAGTAACAATCGAGTCAATGATGACTTTGTAGATGATGGTCCTCAATACTTGACCGAAGAAGGGGCGCGCGCGCTGCGCGAAGAACTCGATGAGTTGGTCAATGTCAAGCGTCCTGAGCTTGCCACCAAGCTTAAGGATGCCATCGCAATGGGAGATCTGTCGGAGAACGCCGACTACCACGACGCGAAAGAGCAGCAAGCCTTCCTGGAGGGTCGTATCACCTACCTGGAGAACGTGCTCCGCAATGCCAAGATTATTGATGAAGACGGTGGTCGGCGTGATGTAGTGCGCCTTGGCTCAGAGGTGACGATCCAGGAGGAGGGCGAAGAACCAGAAACCTATCGCCTGGTTGGGCCTGCCGAGGCCAATCCGAGCGAAGGACGCATTTCCAATGAAAGCCCGCTCGGGAGGATGCTTCTGGGCAAAAAGGCTCGGGCGAAAGTTAAAGTCCCTACACCCGACGGTGGGCAGATTGTCTTCAAGATCCTCAAAATCGGCTAACTTCCCCCAGATTTCATAACTTCGTTGCAATAGCCACCGAATCGTTCGTCGATTCTCGCCCCTATCGACCACGCGGTGGCTTGACTCTTGCTATAGGTTTGTAATAATATATGCGTGTGAATATATGCGAATGCATGTATTGGTGGGATAATGTCTCTACGATACGCAATTCTTGGCGCCCTGGCAACTTTTGGTCCCCAATCCGGCTATGATTTGCAGGACTATGTGGCTCGTGGCCCGATCTATGTCTGGTCAGCGGAACTCTCGAGTATCTACCGCACACTCGACAAACTCGAAAGCGAAGCACTGGTTTCAGGTGAACGGGATACCGATAGTTCTAGACGTCGCAAGACGTATACGATAACGCAACAGGGCAGTATGGCTTTGCAAGACTGGTTCCAATCTGAGCCGGAATTGATGCAGGTGCGGGACCCCATGCTATTGCGCTTGTTCTTCGGCAATCTGACAAGCATTGGCACGCTACGCAAGGCAGTTCACCATTTCCGTGCCAGTATGACGGCGTTAGAAGGAGAGTATGAGCAGGCCCAACACGAGCTGGATGGCGGCCGAGAACAACATCCCCAAGCGGCCGTTTTCTGGCAACTAACACTGGACTTCGGGAAAGAGTACACAGCCATGGCGCTCCGATGGTGTGACCATGTACTACAAACACTGGATGCTATAGAAACACACCGTGAGGATCTACTGGAATAATCCTGTACCGTCTGTGACGTCCATATATCTCAAGTAACAGCCACGTCAAAGGAAAGTGTTCACCAAACGATGACAGCGTTCGTACAAATTCAGGGGTTACGCAAGAAGTATGATAACAACGGGCCCTTTGCGGTTGGTCCAAACGAAGATGGACTTAACCTGGAGATCAAAGAGGGCGAGATCTTCAGTCTGCTGGGGCCGAATGGTGCCGGCAAGACGACCACAATCAGCATGATGAGCACGCTCCTCACACCCACAAGCGGGGAGGTTACCATTGGTGGCTACAGTGTGACCCGGGATCCGCTGGGTGCGAAGAAGCAAATCGGTGTTGTTCCGCAGGAAATCGCGCTGTACCCGACCCTGACTGCGCGCCAGAATCTGCATTTCTTCGGCAAAATGTACGGCCTCGGCGGCCGCGAGCTGCAATCAAGAACTGCCGAAGTGCTTGATTTCATTGGGCTCAAAGACCGTGCCGATGATCGCGTTGAGGAGTACTCAGGCGGTATGAAGCGCCGGGTCAACATCGGGGTTGGCCTGATGCACCGGCCGCGTCTCATATTCCTTGACGAACCAACCGTTGGGATTGATCCCCAAAGCCGGCGCAGCATTCTCGATACTGTGAAGCTCCTCAACCAAGAAGGTATGACCGTACTTTACACCACCCACTATATGGAAGAAGCCGAGGAGCTTTCACATCGGATCGGCATTATCGATCACGGCGAAATCATCGCTCTGGGCACGCTGGAGGAGCTTACGCGCAAGGTCGGTGAGCAGGACAGCGTTCTCTTCGATGTCGACCAGGTACCAGACGGCGTGGAATCGCAGCTCTCGGCCCTTGAAGGCGTTCAGCAGACAATCGTGCAGGAAGCCGAGATCCAGGTCATGTGCACTGATAGCAATGCCATCCTTTCCCAGGCGATTGACATCCTTACCAGGAACGGTGTGACATTGCACTCAGTCGAGGTCCAAGAGCCGGACCTTGAGGCTGTCTTTTTGCACTTAACGGGCCGTGCGCTACGGGACTGAATGAGGGGATTGAAGGATCAATATGCTCTCCAAAGTATGGACAATTGCCTACAACGGTCTCTATCGAGTCTACATTGATCGTGTTGCCCTCTTGTATATGTTCCTGGCCCCGCTGGCGATCAGTACCATTATGGGGTTGGTATTTGGCAGCCAGGATGGTGATATCTCGCTGCCGGAAGCCGATGTGTTGGTGGTGAACAAGGATCAAGGCGACCACGGGCAGCGTTACGTGGAATTTCTAGTCGAAGATACGCCTCCGGATATTGGTGAGTTGATAGCGGGTGAGCGTGCTAGCCATGTCAACGAAGCCCGTGAGGACGTCGAAAAGGGCGATGCCAATGCGGCCCTGATTATCCCCGAGGAGTTCTCTGAGCAGATTAGCGCTGGTGAACAGACGGCGGTCGAGCTGTACTACAATCCTGGTGAAGACATCGCAGTGACGATTACCCTGGGCGTTATTGACGGCATCACCAGTGGCTACAATGTCAACTATGCTGCGCAGAATATCTTTGGCTCGGGGCCAGACAGTTTCTTTTCCCAGTGGCTTGGCCCTGCTTCCACGCCGGATCAGATCGACGCCGTAACCGCATCCGTGGAATCCAAGCTCACGCAAGGGCAGTCGGTGTCACTTATCCAGATCGACGAAGTCAATGTCGAAGGCGAGAACGAAGACATCAACCTGATGAGCTACTTCGCGCCGGCGATGGCGATCCTGTTCATGACCTTTGCCATGGCGGCGGGAACGCGCGCTATTCTTGAAGAACGTCAGGACTGGACCTTGCAGCGTATCATCACCACCCCCACGCCGCGCTGGGTCTATATGGCTGGCCGCCTGATCGGTAACTACACGACCGGATTCCTCCAGATGTTGATTCTCATTATTGCCACGCCGCTGGTTGCGCTCGTTATTGGTGCCGATGCGGATATATGGGGGGATAACTATCTCGGTGTGCTGCTGATTACGCTGTCCGTGGTCCTGGCGGGTACGGGGCTGGGCTTGCTGATCGCTGGCTTGAGCAAAACAGTTACTCAGGCTGAGCAGGCGAGTACGATCGTCCTGTTCCTGCTGGCAATGATCGGGGGCTCTTTTGTCCAGGTCGATCAGGTGCCGGTGCTGGATACTCTGAGCCGTCTGACTCTTAACTACTGGGGCATAAATGGCTACTTTGATCTGGCCACAGATGATGCATCCTTGGTAGATATTCTCCCCAATGTTGGCGTTCTGCTGGCTATGGGTGTGATCTTCTTCGGGATTGCGGTCTGGCGCTTCAACCGACGGCTGGATTTCTAGACAAGGGGGAAATAACAAATGCGCAGAATCTTCGAACTCATATTGCTCAACATGCGCCTTGCCGTGCAGGATTTCACCAATCTTCTGCTCCTCTTTGTCATGCCGATTGCCATGATGATCGTGCTCGCGCTGGCAATCGGTGAGCAGCAGACAACCCTGGCCATTGACGTGGTCAATCGCGACGGTGACGATGCACCGATGGCGGACCAATTCATAGCCCAGTTACGTGACGTTTCGGATGAGACAGAGACCGTCATTGTCTGTGTCTATGGCGCTGATGACAATCCCGATGATTGTGAACTTGGAGATGATCTTGATAACGCGGACGACGCCAGGACGCGCCTTGAAGAGGGCAATGCCGCGGCAGCCGTGATTATTCCGGCTGGTTTCAGCGAGGCTCTGCAGCGCGGCGAGCCGGTCACCATTACCTATCAAGCTGAGCAAGGCTTGAATGCGTCGACGGTCACGCGGAATACAGTAGACACCGCTATCGGACGTGTGGCGGGCGCTGTGCAAATCGCCGAGGCTGGGGTGTCGACTGCTATCGAGCAGTTTGGCGCCTATGATAACGGCCAGGATCAGGCGGCCAGGGAGGAAGCACAGGCTAGCTTACTCGAACGCGCTCGCGCGGCGCTGGCTGACCCGCCTGTACGGGTCGAGTTAGAGAGTACTGGTGAAGACCTGAATCGCCTGGGTGCCAACCAGAGTGTCCCTGGTATTGCGACGATGTTTGTGTTGCTAACTGCGTTGAATGGCGCGTCGACACTGGTACAGGAACGTGAGCGCGGCACGCTGCAGCGGCTCTATGTGTTGCCTGTACCGAAGTTCCATGTAGTGTTTGGCAAGCTTGGTGGGATTTACGCGTTTAGCGTGATGCAGTTTGTGATCTTTATTGTGGTTGGCGTCCTAATGGATGTGAGCTGGGGAGGCAATTATCTCGCGATCGCGGTCATCGTTCTGACCTTTGCGCTGGCCGCCAATGCACTCGGATTCGTTCTAGCGACGATGGTACGTACCTATGAGCAGGCTGGCGGCATTGCCCTCCTGCTTGGTCTTACGCTGGCGCCAATTGGCGGCGCCTGGTGGCCAATGGAGATCATGCCAGAGTTCATGCAGACAATTGGCCATATTTCGCCTATTGCCTGGGCGATGGATGCATTTAGCGAGTTGCTCTACTACGACGGGGGCCTGGTAGACATCTTGCCAATGGCTGGCGTGCTGGTAGGCATGGCAATTGGGCTGACTGTCATCGCAGTGTTGCGCTTCGGGTACGAATAACAGACCCGACGGCACCCCAACGCACGCGGGCGGCGCAAGAGATGCGAGCGTCCGCGTGTTCCCCCTTTCCTGGTGGCTGACCTACTTAAGCCGAACCAACGTCTCGTCGTTCCAGGATTCGTTGCGTAGCACCGAAAGCGAGATCTTCGCTTGCTCGCGGACGAGCTGGCTGCTGTCGTGCAGCGCTTTTTCAAGCAGTGCGATGGCGCGATGCACATTAGGGGATTTCAAGAAGTTCGCCAGCGAGGTGACAGCCTCTTCGCGTACCATCGCCGACTGATCCTGGGCCAGCGCCTTCTGATAATCTTCAAGAACGGCGTCCAGGCGACCATTGAGCTTGCCAGCTGCATAGAGGCTCTGTGCGGCTGTTTGGCGTACCTCTTCTGATGCATCCTGGAACATAAGCTTGCGCAAAGTGGGGACGGTGTTTTCGTCTTTGATATAGCCAAGACAGTAGGCTGCATGGAAACGGATCTCGCTGTCGCTGTCTTCGGCCATTTCCAAGAAGATGTGAGGGGGGACAATCTCGGCTTCATCTGAGAGCCAGAAGGCGGCGGCGCGTCTGGCGATCAGGGTCCCATTTTGGAGTACCTCGTGGAAGGCATGTACCCCCTGTGGGCCATAGGATTGGATCTCTAGCCCAGTCATCCAGGCCTCATCATATGAAGTTAGCTTCGCCATCCGTTCCGCGAGTTCTTGGACTTCTGATTGTATAAGCATAGTTTAACTTCTCACAGAAAATACTAAGTTAGTGTTGGTAATCTCGCTGTGTTTTGTGCCCAGTCTCACCTGTTTTCATTGCCTTTTGTTGGGCTGACTCCTCCCCATCATTATATATGGAAATGGTGGTCATTTGTCTACCTTTCTGTACAAAACCACTACCGAATATTTACGGAAACCAAACCAACGCGCGCCCTATATTTGACTTGCCGGCAGGGCGATTCTCTTTGAGAACTGGACAAGCAATGCTAAGATTATGGCGATGAGACTTATAGGTAACCTGTGGGTAGAAATCGAATGGAAGAGAAAATCATCGTATTCTCGACGGTGTTTCTCGGTATCTTTATCGAGGCAGCGCCGTTTCTTCTCCTTGGGAGTTTTGCATCGGGCCTCGTAGAGGTATTTGTCAGCCGCGACAACATGACTCGTCTGGTGCCACGCAGTATCATTCCCGCCACGTTGATGGGGGGTATGATGGGGTTTGCGTTTCCAGTATGCGAGTGCGGTGTAGTGCCATTAACACGGCGCCTATTCATTAAAGGATTCCCCGTTTCTGCAGGGATTGCGTTTCTATTGGCGGCGCCAATCATCAATCCGGTGGCGCTAGCGAGTACATATGCCGCCTATGGTTTCGGTGATGTACTGGTGATGCGTTTTGCGTTAGGGCTTACTATCCCGGTATTCATCGGCATGGTCTTTGCGGTGGCAGGTTCAGCCCCGAAAATCCTGTTACCGAGCACGTATTTGGCCCCAATTCGTGGTGCCTCAGGGGTAACCTCCGACAGTGTCGAACGGCTTGAGGCTATCAAGGTAGATGCGCCCGTCGCAGGAGTAACTACACCCGAACCATTGGTGGCCCAGCTCCGCCAGGCAACACGCGTCGCCAACGATGAATTCTTCGAGATGGCCAAGTACCTCATTATTGGCTGTATTCTGGCGGCATTGATGCAGACGTTTGTGACCCAGGAAGATATCCTGAGCCTGGGGTCTGGTCCAGTGACCTCGGTGATATTTATGCAGGTCCTGGCGTATGTCCTCTCAGTTTGTTCAACTGTCGATGCCTTTATCTCGTTGTCGTTTGTCAATGCTTTCACCACCGGCTCGATCCTTGGCTTTCTGGTATTTGGCCCCATGGTAGATATCAAGAGCACGCTGATGTTCTTGGGTGTTTTTCGCAAGAACGTTGTATTCTATCTGGTGGCAGTGGCTTTCCTCTCGGTTTTGCTGGTATCGGTATTCATCAACTTAAACATCGGTTTGTAAGGAGAGTGCTCGAATGCTCAAGCCTGAGATCACCAAGACCTGGCTAAACTGGCTCAAGATGGCTTTATTGGTTGGGTTGGCCGCCTATTTCGCCTTTGTTGTCCTTTCCGGCCGCTGGGCCTATTACATTGATCCCCGTTTCCAATGGCTATCGGTGGTTGCTGTTGCTTTGTTCACACTCCTGGCTCTGTCGTATCTTCGGGGGCGTGGTACCGACCCGGACGATGATTTCAGCCATCGCGAGACGACATCGCTGTGGGCCGTGCTGATCCTATCTGTCCCCCTGATCCTGGGGGTCGTGGTGCCGGCGCGGCCCCTGATGTCCAGCGCGGCAGGAACCCGAGGGGTGGATACAGATTTTGACTCTGTGACTCTGAGCCAATCCTCTTCGAAGAGCTTGACGATTGTTCCGGGGGAACGCAATGTTCTGGACTGGGGGCGTGTAATTGCGAGTAGTTCGGATACCAGCCAGTTCAACGGTGAACCAGTCGACGTGGTTGGCTTCGTCTATCGCGATTCGCGCTTTGGTGATGATACGTTCATGGTCACCCGCTTCACCATTAGCTGTTGTGTGGCGGATGCACTCGCCGTCGGTCTGGTTGTTCGTGTCCCGGAGGGCATGGAATCGCCCACGACGGATGCATGGATCCGCGTGGTGGGTACGTTCCAGGAAGAAACCTTTGATGACAACCTGATTCCGGTGGTTGTTGCCGAAAGCGTAAGTGCCGTTTCGCAGCCAGACCAACCGTATCTGTACCAATGAGCCAGCAACGTCGCTTCATTGACTCGTTCGATCGCTATATGCTGTCGGTCATTGGTGTGCTCTTGCTTGCCGTGGCCGGCGTGGTGCTCTATGGCGATCACGTTGGCGCTAAGGTGATTGAGGCCACACCGCGGCCCAACGCCACTGAGGTTCCGGTCTCAACCAGGATCGAAGTCGTCTTCGATCAGGTGATGGACCAGGAGACCGTCGAGCAGCGCTTTGAGGTTGATCCTCAGGTCACCGGGGCATTTCGCTGGCGCGGTGCCCGGCTGATCTTCACGCCGGATGAAAACCTGGAATACGGTACGGTGTATACGGTCACCATCAGGAGTGGGGCGAAGGCCAATACCGGCCACACTCTGAAGGAGCCCTATCGCTGGTCGTTCACGACCCAGTCATACGTCGCCTACTATCTGTCCCCCGCCAATGTTGTTGATCGTAGTCTTTGGGCCATCGACCTGGCAAGCGAAACGCCGCGTCTCGTATTTGATACCGAGTACGGCATCTTCGATTTCGAGCCGGCCCCTGATGGCACCCAGCTCGCGCTTACGATCTACGGTGAGGAGAATCTCTCGGCCAATATCTGGCTGATTGACCCCGATGGCAGCAATCCGCGCGAGTTGATCAATTGTGAGCCAGGGGCGTGTGGACGTCCCTCCTGGTCACCAGATGGCCGTCTGCTGGCCTATGAACGCCAGGAGCGAGCGACGACGGGTGGCATGGGACCGTCGCGGGTGTGGTTGTATGATATGGAAACGGGTGAGACTGCCCCCGCCTTCGAGGACTCGCAAGTGCTGGGATATTGGGCGACCTGGGCCCCCGCAGGGCGTATCCTCTCCTTCTACGACTCGAACATCAACGGCATCCAGGTTGTGAATCTGGATACCCAGGACATTCGCGTCATCGAAACCGAGCTTCCCGAGCACTGGAGCTTCTCCCCAGACGGCACAGCGCTGGCATTTACCGATCTACGGCGCGAAGAGCAATGGTACTATGCGCAGATCTGGCAGGCGAGGGTGGTCGGTGATAGCAGGACGCGCGAACCCCTGTTGGACAATCCACAGGAAGACCAGGAGCCCATGTGGTCGCCTGACGGCGATTATCTGGCTTTTCGGCGCCGGGCAGTCGATGGCGACCAGGGCAGCGGCTGGCAGGTGATGCTATACCATCCCACCAGCGGGGCGCTGGAGCAGCTCACGAGCGGGACCAACTACACCAGCCGGAACTTACGCTGGCACCCTAACGGCGACTATCTGCTGTTTCAACGCTATAATCTTAATGTGAGCAACGCCCAGGCTGAAATCTGGATCTATAACCACGCTAGCGGCGACGTCCGGATGCTGGCGGCTGATGCCTTCAATGCCAAATGGCTCCCCTGATGGCCTTCGCTTGCCAGTGATCATCGACACTTTCCATCCTGCTGGGCCTCGGGTATACTAGTCCGCATAAGGGCCTGTAGCTCAACGGTTAGAGCAGTCGGCTCATAACCGATTGGTTGGGGGTTCGAATCCCTCCAGGCCCATTCCAATCCGCCCCGTATTGGGGCGTTTTTGATTTCATGGCGGGGATAGCTGGCCGCTCGCCGCGCGGGGCACGGGCACCG
>JAADYW010000093.1 GCA_010092845.1 Chloroflexota bacterium | reverse complement strand
CAAGATTTTCGCCACCGGCTTCTTGATTCAGAGCGCGCGGAAGTCTGATCCTGCGCTCTTTCCCTCGAGCAAACGCGTAACCGGCTGCGCCTTTCCTTTCCAACGAATCCAGGATAGGACATCAGTCCAGACGTTAACCGTGGTTAATTTCGGAGTTGATGTCTTAAGTGTCTGGTATTAAACCAGGTTTGTAGATTTAGTTAAATTACTATTATCAACGTGCTTGTGACTTTCGTCACTAGGGGCGCCAATAGCGGCTTGCTATGATATTTTCGAACTGCAACGTGCGTTTGGTGATCGCTCCGAGCGAATCTGTGCCGAAAATCGGCATAACTCTGGAAATATACACCCAATGTTCGCTATACTATTGTAGGAGGCGGAATGAAACGTTACTTGGTGTTATTGGTAATCGTCGCAATTGTCTTCGGTGGGTTTGCCACGGGGACACCTTCCTCAGCTCAAGATGATAAGCTCCTTGTGGTTGCCACCACCACCCAGGCCTACGATGCGATGGTGAAGCTCGATGAAGGCATCAACCGTTGGGATATCGTCAATCTGTGTGGTCCTGGTATTGATCCTCATGTCTATGTCCCGACCGAAGGCGATATCGAGGTCCTGAACGATGCCGATTTTGTGTTGACCAGTGGCCTGCACATGGAAGCACAGATGACTGATATCTTCGAGGCGCTGGGCGAACGGCCAGATGTCCGCGTCTATGAACTCGCTACGCCGGTGGAAGAAGCTGGCTATGTGATCGGCCCCTTCGAAGCGACCGAGGAAACCGGCCTGGACGATCCCCACTGGTGGGGTGATCCGCGCAATTTCGCGATGGCCGTCG
Organism: Chloroflexota bacterium; assembly: GCA_010092845.1. GTDB lineage: Bacteria > Chloroflexota > Anaerolineae > Aggregatilineales > J027 > J027. Next base: position 12,900 of record JAADYW010000093.1, on the reverse strand, counting down.
ATGCGCTGGCCGATATCCTGGGTGAGATGGATCCGGACAACGCCGAGGCTTACCGAGAAAATGCCGATGCCTGGATTGAGGACATCAACATTCTTTTCGATTGGGCCGATGAAGCGATGCGCCAGGTGCCAGCCCAATCCCGGATCCTTATCAGTTCCCATGATGCCTTTTCCTACTTCGGATCGGCTTTCGGTTGGAAGCTGCGCGCCCTGCAGGGTGTGACGACAGCAGAGGAGGCCGGGGTAGCGGATCGCCGTGAACTGGCTGAATTCATTGTTGAGAATGAAATTCCGGTTATATTTGTTGAAGGCAATGTTGCCCCGACGGGTATAATTGCCGTTCAGGAGTCGGTCGAGGCGATGGGTGGAAACGTGGCTATTGCCTCAGATCCGCTATATTCTGACACACTGGGTGACTTCGATAGCTTTGCCGGGACATATATTGGTATGATTGGGTCGAACGTCATCACGATTGTGCAGGCCTTTGGCTATGAGGTGCCACCCTGGCCTGAAGGTCTGCAGCCGTCGCCGCCAGAGGATCTATTGAATGATCAATAACACGTACTGTTAGCTTTGGTTGATGAAAGCGGAAACTGACATCGCCGGCGAGGGTACCCTGGCCGGCCTGCGGAGTAAATGGTAGAACCTTATGGTGATGGGCATCGATTACACGTTATTGGTGGTTGCGGTCGGTAGCGCGATTCTGGGTGGGGTGACCGGTATGATGGGGGTGTTCGCCGTCTTGCGCCGCCAAAGCCTGGTCGGCGATGCCATAGCGCATGCCGCGCTGCCCGGTATTGTGCTTGGCTTTCTACTCTCTGGCAGGGATATGGGCCCCTTGGTGATCGGGGCGACATTGACTGGCTGGCTCGCCGCAATGCTCATCAGTGTGATTGTATCAACAACCAAGATCAAGCAGGATACGGCTATCGGTATCAGCCTGATGGCGTTTTTCGCCCTAGGAATTGTGGGGCTAACGCATCTTCAATCCATCGGTTCCAGCGCCGTAGCTGGTATTGACGAGTATATCTTTGGCCAGGCGGCCACAATGGTTCAGGCCGATGTGCAGCTTATCGCTGGCCTTGGGTTAGCCATTGTCACGATAATGGTCGTCTTCTGGAAGGAAATGAAACTCGTCACCTTTGATCCCGATTTCGCCCGGGCGAACGGGTATCCTCTGCGCTGGCTGGAGATGTTGATCTCATCTCTGCTGGTTGTCGGCCTGGTCATGGGACTACGTGTTGCTGGCGCGATCTTGATGCTCGGGGTTCTTGTCGCCCCGGCAGTGGCCGCCCGGCAATGGACCAACCGGCTGAGCATCATGGTGATCCTGGCGGGTATATTCGGTGCGGTTTCCGGTGCCAGCGGCGCAGTCATCAGCGGATGGGATGCAGCATTCCCAACAGGGCCCTTTATCATTGTGATCGCGTTCACTTTTGCGGTCGTTTCCATCGCGATTGCACCGGGGCGGGGCCTTTTTTGGCGCTGGTGGCGCCAATTCAGTGACCGCTATCGTTTTGCCGCCCAACAAGTGATGCGCGATCTCTACCGGGCTATTCCTGCAAATAGACCCGAATTTGCCATCTCGACGCAAAAACTCATTGCCCTCAGCGGTCCGACTGCCCCCATTGGCTTGAAACGTCTTGAGCGCAAAGGTTTGATCCGCCGCTGCGAAGAGTGCGAGTTATTTCAGTCTGGCCACTGCCCGGGGTGTTGGCTGTTCACCGACCAGGGCCTGATGGCGGCTCAATCTGATGCCCGCAACCAGCGGCTCTGGGATTGCTATCGCTGCTATGCGCATGACCTTGGCCTGCCCCTTATCGCTGAAGACCGCCAGTGCGATATCACTGCTCTCCTGACTGAAGACGCCGTCTTGCGACTGGAGCAATTGAGTGATTGAGCGCCTCATCGTAGATTTTCTCCTGCAATTCCTGAGTGTGGATCAACTTAACGACTTCCTCAGCGATCCACGCACGGTGGCGATCCTGGTCGGGATGCTAATCGCTGTTTCAACCGGGCTGCTGGGAACGTTCTTGCTGCTGCGCAAGATGTCGATGACCAGTGATGCGATCAGCCATACCATTTTGCTGGGGCTGGTGGTCGTCATTTTGCTAATGATCTACGTCTTCGATGTTGTGCCAGATCTCAGCTCGCCCTGGCTGATTGTGGGGGCGGCAATTGCAGGTGTGCTGACGGTTATTAGCTCTGAGCTGATCAACCGCTCAGGACTGGTCAAAGAAGATGCTGCCCTGGGCATGACCTATTCCGTGATGTTCGGCATCGCAATTATTCTGATATCTGGATTCCTGACCGCAGTGCATTTTGACAACCAGCAGATCATTATGGGCGAAATCGGATTGGCATGGGCGGACACGAACAACTACTGTATCAGCCGCTGCGATGACGTTGTCATCACGCCGGATGATTCGCGCGCCAAGACTGGACGCCAGTGCATCAACTGCACCCCACCTGGCGTTGATGGCATCAAGCCTCGTGATCCTGAAGCTGAGTTTGAGACGTATTGTGTGAATTGTGGCACCTATTCGGCTTCAAAGGCCTGGGGCGAGCGCTTGATCGAAGCCCCACCGACCCAGGTCTTCTGGCCGAAGTCGTTGACTGTCATGGCATTTATTACGCTCATCAATGCGTCATTTGTGATGCTCTTTTACAAAGAGCTGAAGCTCTCGACATTCGATGCCGGTTTGGCTGCGACATTGGGCTTTCGGCCCCAATGGCTGAAGTACGGCCTCATGATTCTCGTTAGCCTCACGGCAGTTGGTGCTTTTGAGGCCGTGGGCGCGATTCTGGTGGTGGCTTTTTTCATCATCCCGAGCGCAGCCGCCTATCTGCTTACCGAGCGCTTGAGCCATACGTTGTTGCTCAGTCCTTTCATTGGTGGGCTTTCGGTCTACACTGGTTACGAACTGGCGCGCGGTAACTTCCTGTGGTTGGTGGATATCGGCTGGGACACCTCAATCTCGGCCTCGATTGTGCTGATGGCCGCTTTCTACTTCGGGTTGGCCTGGCTACTCTCGCCCCGCCGCGGCCTGACATCTTCGGTGTTCCGGCACTGGCAGAACCGCCGGCGCTTTGCAGAATATGTCTTAATGGGCCATCTCAAGGAACGTGATATCCTGACCGTGGAGGTGCTGAGCCACAGACTCAACTGGTCCGAGCAGCGTACCCAGCGTATTCTCCAGCGGCTACAGACGCGCCGTCTGGTTACGGATCATCTCCAACTTACCCCGCGTGGCCAGGAGGCGCTGGCGCGATTCAGCCATTGGCGTACCCCAATGCAGCCTTCCGCCGCGATCCCGGATGCTTCGGATGTGATGTCCGGCTAGGCATGCCAGCGGTACTGCATCTCATGTTGGTGGCCGATCTGGGCCAATAGAACCATTGAAAACCCGTTTGGCTTCGGCTACAACCTTTCTGCGCGCGGCTGCCTGATCTATCGCGCGCCTCATCTGTTGCGCTGTCCCGCAGATTTGTTGATCGCTTCTGCAGATATACACAAGGATATAGGTGATAATGAAGCATCCCCGATTGATAGCTGTTGCTGCTATGCTGGTGTCCATCGTGGCTGGATTGTGGGTGGCAACTCAAGCCGACGCGCTTTTCACAGGCGCAACCTCGCCAGACGCTGGCCAGGATTCCCCTGCGATCACCATTCAACCGGCACGCATCGATACCTATTTGACCAATCCAGGAATCGGTTGGCAACACTTTGAGGCGGTTGGGGAGCAGCTGTTGCCCGAAACGGTGCTGTACCCTGACCGCAACGACATTCACTGGGCAGGGCTCAACCCCGCCGAGGATGAGTACGATTGGACCGCGCTTGATGCCTGGTTCGACCGCGCCGCAGCAGAAGGTAAACAGCTTGGCTTTCGGGTCTACACCATGCGTAGCGGGCAGGACGGCCACCGGCTGCCTGAATGGGTGCTGGAACAGGGGGCGGCGATCCTAGAGAATGGTGAAGTCGATTACAGCAACTGTGTCTACCAGGCGGAGTGGGGGCGTTTTGTTCAGGTGCTCCGGGAGCGTTATGACGGCCACCCCGATGTTGCCTTTATCGACATTAGCGGCTATGGGAATTATAACGAGTGGAGTTGGCGCGATATCCAGACGGAGTGGGACGACGATCCTCTGAGCCCAACCACATTGGATGGTCAGGCCCGTCGTCGCCTGGCGGACATGTTCATTGGTGGCGAATTTGAAGACCACGAATGCACAACCGTTGACGGCGAGATCGAAACCGTTGACTATGAATATCCTGGCTTTGAGGAGACCCAGCTTGTGATGCCCTACGCCGGTATCCGCCAATCGAATGAATACGTCTACGATCGTCGGCGCGATGTCGGTATTCGCTTCGACTGCCTGGGTGATCCAGATATCACAGAGGGCCTCCTGGAACGCATCGGTGATGAAATTGGGTCCATCTGGAAGACTGCGCCTACTATCTTCGAGTTCTGTGGCACAACGACCGAAGACGAGTATATGCAGGAAGCTGAGCGGCTGCTGCATATTGCCCATGGCAGCCTCGTCCACGACAACATCATCGAGATTCGCGAGCCAGAGCCCGTTGAAGACCTGATGACCTATGTTGGCTACCGCTACGTGCTCAGCGAGATTACCTATCCAGGTTTGGTTAGCCCGGATGACGCCGCCACGATTGAGATGGCGTGGCAGAATGTTGGCTATGCGCCCAGCTATCCGCGTATGGGTCAGGTGTTTGAACTGCACATTGGTCTGGCGGATGAGTCAGGTGCTATCGTCCTGGACCAAGTCATCGAAACCGATATCTCCGAGTGGATGCCCGCCGAGGAGCTACCGGGCGAACCGCCAACCAATGATGTGACAGCTCACCTTGAGCTGCCCGAGGATGTGTCCGATGGCACCTATACACTTAGCGTCCGCATCATAGATCTGCGCACAGATGCCCCTATCAACCTGGGGTTCGAAGGGCGCTTAGCGAGTGGATGGTACGCAATCGGTCCGCTGGAGGTCATGCCTGGGGAAAACGAGGACTAAACTGCGCCGCAGAGCAAGCCTGAACAAGCGACTTTTCGGGCGGATGATTTCGGGTGTATAATCTTGCCCGGGTCCGTTGCAGGCTACGGGAGCTATGTAACCGCGGCTCAGCCTCTGGAGCCCCCTGGTGAAGACTCCAAGTGTGGCAATTTGTAGCAATGCGCGTGTTGGGAGTGATGTGTGGCGCTTAGAGCACTGATCTTTGATGTAGATGGGACGATAGCCGACACCGAACGGGCGGGCCACTTGCCGGCCAGCAACCAGGCAATACGTGCTCTAGGCTATTCCTTCCAATGGACATGGGAAGAGTTCAAGTCATTGTACCACCTCCCCGGCACCGCGGATCGTTTTCGCTATGCGCTTGAACACCAGGAGACCCCGCCACCACCTGATGAGATCGATCGCCTGGTGCGTGAATTTGGCCGTATCAAACAGCAGGTCTATATCGAGGAGTATCTACCTCAGCTCCCCTTACGTGCTGGCGTTGAAGCTCTGATGCAGTCGGCCGTTGAAAATGAGGTCCAACTGGCCATCGTCTCGACTACCTACGAAGCCCAGATTCATGCGTTACTGGACAATCAACTGGCCGGCCATCGCGAGTATTTTTGGCCAGTGCTGGGCAAGGAAACCGGCACGAAGACGGCCCCGGATTCTCCTCTGTATCGTAAATGCTTGGAAATGTTGGCGTTTACGCCCGATGAGGTACTGGTGATTGAAGACTCGGAGCCAGGATTGCGCGCAGCGCTCAACGCGGGCTTACCTTGCGCAGTGATTTACAATGGGCATACCTTTGGTGGCGATTTCAGGCACGCGGTACTCGTTGCACGTAGCCTGGCGCCATTCAGTCTTCACCAGCTTGAGGCACTCTGTTTGCCGGAATAATCTACTATCGAGTCCTTGGAGGGACGCATGATCGTTACCACATCTGATCTTTTCAAGATTGCCTATGGCAAGTTCGCGATTGGCGCTTACAACATCAACAACATGGAACAGGCCATTGGTTTGTTTGAGGGTAATCTCAAAGCGGAAGCGCCGTTCATCATCCAGATTTCAAAAGGCGCGCGGAAGTATGGTGGCGCCGAAATGCTCGAAGCCATCATCCGCGCAGCCGAGAATCGCTATCCGGACACAATTTTCGCGGTGCACCTTGATCACGGTGATGAGCAGACAGCGTATGACTGTATCGAGAGCGGCTTCTATAGCTCCGTGATGATTGATGCCTCCCACGAATCCTTTGACGAGAATGTCGCGATTACCCGACGCGTAGTTGAGCGCGCGCATGCCAAAGGAATCAGCGTGGAGGCCGAGTTAGGTATGCTGGGCGGCGTCGAAGAGGACATCGCAGTTGATGAAAAGCACGCCATGCTCACCGATCCCGATGAGGCCAAGGCCTTCGTGGAACAATCCGGTTGCGATAGCCTGGCAGTTGCAATTGGGACCAGCCACGGCGCTTACAAGTTCAGTGGTGGCCAGGGGTTGCATTTCGATCGTATCGCCTCGATCCAGGAGCGACTGCCTGGTTTTCCGCTGGTGATGCATGGGTCGAGTTCTGTACCCCAGGATGAAGTGCTACGCATCAATGGGGCGGGCGGCAAACTTGATCCCTCCGCCAAGGGCGTAAATGAGGACGAGTTCGCCAAAGCCGTGCCATTGGGCGTGACCAAGGTGAATATTGATACCGATGGCCGTCTGGTGTGGACTCGTGTTCACCGCGAATTCTTCCGTGATCATCCCGACGGGTTTGATCTGCGCAAGCCTGGCACGATTTTCATGGATGCCTATGCTGAGTTCATTGTCGCCAAGAGCGAGAAGTTGTTGTCTAAAGGGCAGCTCGATCTGGTACGTGCCGCGCTTCAGCACAAGACAGTATAGCACCAGAATCTAAAGCCGTGCCGCTGTCCCGTAGCCGGTTGTATATCCAAAATCCGGACATTAACCTCGGTCTATGTCCGGATTTTGTCCCGCCTTGGGTTATTCCACAGCGCTTCGAAAGGCCGAGTAGGCTAGTCCCATCCCCAACGAGGCAAATAGCCCGATCGCAAGAAAACAGGACCACAACGGCAACACATCGTCGCCAGCCATTGACAGGCCATCCTCGAACACAAGCCGGCGCAGGCCATCGACCACATAGCTGGTAGGATTGATCTGTGCGCCGATCTGCATCCAGCGTGGCAACGCCTCAAGTGGGTAGAGCGCTGTGCTGAGAAACAACAGCGGCAGGTTTAAAAGGAAGATCAAGGCATGGTAGGCGCCTGGTTCTGTCGTTTTGGAGGCCACTGCTAGTGCGATCCCTGCGAAACCAAGCCCAAATCCGCCGACCAGAAGCATACCCCCAATCCAGCCAATGGGATCAACGGCAATGGCCGAGCCCTTCCGCAAGGCGACGATGATCAGCACGCGTGCCTGAAATAGCGTCGTCGTGACAATGGTCCTCGCATTGCGGCGAAGAATGCTCAGTCGCGAAATCGGTGCCACCAGATACTCGTTAACGATTCCCCGGCGCCGCTCATCTAACCAGATGGACCCACCGGCGATCGCGCCGCCGAGGGCGCTAAAGGCGATAATCCCAGGCGCCATGAACGAGATGTAGAAGTTATCGTCTGAAGGCAGCCCCTGTCCGATAAGCCCCTTCATCCCAACCCCAAACAGGACAACCCATAGGATGGGCTGCAAGAGAAGACCGAACGTCTCTTCAGGACTGAGCTTCAGCAGTTGTTTGTTCCAGATAGTTATTGCTGCGTGCATCCTAATCTCCTCCTTACTTGTCCCGCAGTTGGCGGCCTGTGTATTTCAAGAAAACATCGGAAAGGCTCGGCTTGGCCAGTGAAATATCCTCAATGTGGCACCCCACTTCCTGCGCCAGCCCAATAATCTCGGGTAGGCGTCGGTTACCTGAGTCGACGCCGATCTGGATGACTTGATCACCTATGGTGACGGTCTCTACGACGGTCAGTGTTTTCAATCTTTCAGCTAAGCGGACGGTATCGCCGCTGGCAACAAGCGTAATCGAATCGGCACCCATCTGGCTGACCAATTCCCGAGGTGATCCTTCCACGATGATCTTGCCGTGATCGATAATCCCCACGCGGTCAGCGAGTTCTTCTGCCTCATCCATATAGTGAGTGGTGAGGAGCAGGGTGAGCCCATTGCGCTGTTTGAGGTCACGGATATATTCCCAGATATTGGCCCGATTCTGCGGATCCAGGCCCGTTGTAGGTTCATCGAGAAACAAGACATCGGGGTCGGTCATCAGGCCTCGCGCCAGCTCAAGCCGCCGTTTCATGCCACCAGAATAGGTCCGGACGCGGCGTTCCGCGGCTTCCTCAAGCTCGACCATTTTCAGAAGTTCCTGGCTCTTGCGCTTACGCGTGGCCCGGTCCTGCCGGTAGAGGCGCCCGTGAAAATCTAGGGTTTGCCAGGCATTCAGGGCATCATCGAGGACGGTTTCCTGAAAGGTTACCCCGATGCATTGGCGCACGGCATTTGGTTGCACTGAGACGTCTAGGCCCATGACGCTGGCGCTACCGGCGCTGAGCCGTGTCAACGTCGTGAGGACTGAGATGGTAGTTGTCTTCCCAGCCCCGTTCGGACCGAGCAGCGCGTAGATCGTATTGGGCGCGATACTTAGATCAACGCCATCGACGGCGGTGACATCGCCATAGCGTTTGACCAAGCCGCGGACCTCGATACTATTCGTTACGGTCATGGTGCGTACCTCCTGGCATGCCAATGCCCTTCGTTACCACACGCTCGATGACCTCCTCCAGCCATGTGATCTCCATCTCAAGATGCCTGATCTGGTGTTCGACCATTAGTTGCATACTCCCCTGGTGCGGATCGTAACTCTGGACACGGTGTAGTAACGCTTGGATTTGGGCTTTCCGATTCTCTAACAGCGGGACAGTCTCGGCTGGCGAGAGATGGTCTAGAAATGCCAGGCTGATGTGATCGATGAAGTCTGTTGGTTTGTACGCCGCCAGACTCTCGCGCAGCAATGCCTTGAAGGCATCACGGCCAGCCGGCGTAATCGAGTAAACTCGCCGCGGAGGACGGTTGCCAGCCTCTTCTTCGCGTTGTTCGAGCCAGCCAACGTCTCGCATCTGGCCCAATAGCTTATAGATGGTAGGTTTCTTGAAATCGATACTTGTACTCAGATGCGCGTCGATCATCTCATTGAGTTGGTAGCCGTGCATCTCCTGCATTTGGAGCAAGCCGAGCAACAATAGTTTGCGTTCCAATGAGCCCCCTGTTGTTTGGTCACGAGTAAATAGTCATATGTGACTATAATCATAGCCAGATGATTTGTCAAGCTGGAAATCCTCGGCCAGGAGGCAGTCAGCTAGCGAAAGATGGCATCAGTGGCGATCTTCACCGGCAGAATCCGGACAATGACCCGTGTCTCCTGCAAGCGCTTTTCTTCCGTGTAGATATCCCCATAGAAACGCTGTTTCTCGCCGCCAGAGTACAGTTTTGCCAGCTTGTCAGCGTGGGTGATGGCGCCAGATTCTGTCATTTCAACACATCGCCCACGGATTTCAATCCACCTTGAACTGTCAGCCGGATCAATGATGAGCAGCGTCGTCTTGGGATTCTTCTGTAAGTTCCGTGTTTTCTGCCGTTCGCGGGCGGTGTTAATCAGGATGTGGTGACCGTCATAGTCTGCCCAGACCATGCTGGATTGGGGTTGGCCATCCGGCATCATCGTCGTCAAGACGGCATTGACGGGTTCCGTCAGTAGATCAAGGTGGCTTGCGGGGATCAACTCATTGGTCATGGTTACCCCTCCACCCGGACGCGGGACGGGGCGATCTTGATACGTACAGGAACATACTTGGCTTGGTGTTCGGTGGCGATACAGTCGCCAAAGAAATGGGCCTCCGGATTGTCCAGGTACAATCGGGTTAGCTCATCGAGATGAGTGAGAGCGTTTTCCACCTGCATTTTGGTGACCCGGCCACGAATCTCGATATTACGCGTTGGCTGTTGCGGGTCGTAGATTAGCACGGTCACACGCGGATTAGCGCGCATATTCTTTTCCTTGCGAAAACCCTGCATCGTATTGATGAGAATATGATCACCCTCGCGATTACACCAGATAGGTGTTGTTTGAGGCTGTCCATCTGGCATGACGGTTGTCAATATGGCGGTATAGGCGCCGTCGATCAGATCAAGGTGCGATTCAGGAAGTGTCTCCATCGAAGAAAATCCCTCCAACATGCGCAATGGTCACAACTATAGTATGCCTCAAAACCACGGGGTTTCCACTTCCGGCTATGCCTTCAGCGACGATTTCTGCAGGGTGAATTGTGCAAATCGTGCGTGTATGCGGCCACATACCTTGGAAGGGTCCGGTACAATAGTATTTGTGTGACAAGTTAATCTCAAGAGGTTGATCGATGCAGATTCCCCGTCTTGGTGCCAACCATGCTGCTGATTCAACACAATTCTGCGTGTGGGCACCTTACGCTGACCGAGCCGAAGTGCATCTGCTGCGGCAAGAGCAATATGTGCCGTTGACCTGTGCTGACACTGGTTACTTCTACACGGCAATCCCGGGAGTGAAACCCGGTGACAAATACACCTACCGTCTGGATGGCGATAAGGAACGCCCAGATCCGGCCAGCCGCAGCCAACCCGAAGGGGTTCATGGCCCATCCCAGGTTGTAGATCAAGATTTCGATTGGACCGATGCTGGCTGGACACCGCCCTCGCGCCGCAATCAGGTGATGTATGAATTGCACGTGGGTACGTTCTCGCCTGAGGGCACTTTTGAAGGCGCTATTCCCTATATCCCTTATCTGAAGGACTTAGGCGTAACCACGCTTCAGTTGATGCCCGTGGTCCAGTTTCCAGGACCCAGAAATTGGGGCTATGATGGTGTTCAACTCTATGCCCCTCATCATGACTATGGCGGTGTGGCAGGTCTCAAGACGCTCATCAATGCCTGCCATAACAATGGTCTGGCCGTTATGCTTGACGCTGTATATAACCATCTGGGTCCCGAGGGAAACTATCTTTGGGACTATGGTCCGTACTTCACTGATCGCTATCACTCACCCTGGGGCGAAAGCGTCAATTTCGATGGCCCCCAGAGCGACCATGTGCGGCGCTTCTTCATCGATAACGCCATCTACTGGCTCGAAACCTATCACGTCGATGGCCTGCGGCTTGACGCCACGCACGCCTTGCTAGATTTCTCAGCGGTGCCTTTCTTGCAGGAATTGGCCACCCATGTCCACGATTGGGCGGCTCGCCAGAACCGGCGTGTGCTGCTCATCGCCGAGAACGATCGCAGCGATCGTCGCCTGACACTATCACGCGAGGCTAATGGCCTGGGTCTGGATGGCCAGTGGCTCGACGACCTGCACCATGTGCTGCACGTGGCCCTCACGCGCGAGAAGGACGGCTACTATGCCGACTACCAGCCATTTGAACTCATTCCGAAGGTCCTGCGTGAGAGTTTCGCCTACACCGGGCAGTATTCACCCGCTCGCCAGCGACGGCATGGTACATCCGCCCGTGATATCCCGGCAGATCGTTTTGTGGTGGCTACCCAGACGCACGATCAAGTTGGCAATCGCATGCTGGGCGAGCGACTGACCCAGCTCACCGATTTCGACGGACTGAAGCTGGCGGCGGGTTTGCTGGCCTGTTCGCCCTACATCCCGATGCTTTTCATGGGTGAGGAATATGGGGAAACAGCACCGTTTCAGTATTTCGTGTCGCATGGCGATCCGGGATTAATCGAAGCAGTGCGCCAGGGCAGGGCCGAGGAATTCGCTGCTTTTGAGTGGCAGGGGACACCGCCTGATCCACAGGCGATTGAAACATTCGAGCGCTGTAAACTAGACCATCATCTGCGCGAAATGGGGCAACATGCACTGCTACTCTCGATCTACCAAGATCTTCTGACGTTACGCAAAGCCTATCCTGCTCTGACCAATCCTGATCGTGAGGCGATGCGGATCTACGCAGACAATGATGCCCGAATCCTGTGCCTGGAACGTTGGAATGGGCTGCAGGCAGTCCGCATCTTCATGAATTTCGACCTGGACCAACCCCAGCGTCTGACGGTGCCCGGAGATGAGGTCCAGTGGCGCCAACTACGGTATTCACATGCCCCGCAATGGTGCCTTCAGGCAACCGAAACAGCGCTGAGCGTGCCGAAGATGCTATCACCTGCTGCCAATCACATGATTACGTTGCCGCCCAAAGGATTTGTGATTTACAAACGCACGATTGGAGACAGACAACGATGACCATCGATCTGCAGACATTGCTCAATGATCTGATGCAACCGCCGCGGATTCCGCGTGCAACTTATCGCCTGCAGTTCAACCAGGACTTCACTTTCGAAGATGCGCAGGCACTGGTGCCATATCTAGATTCGCTGGGAATCAGCGATATCTATGCATCGCCGTTGTTCAAGCCGCGCTCGGCCAGTACTCACGGCTATGATACAGTCGATTACAACCAGTTCAATCCGAAGCTGGGGACAGATGAGGACTTCGAGGCGCTGGTCAGCACATTACACCAGCACGAAATGGGCTTGCTCCTGGACATCGTGCCCAACCACATGGGTGTTAGTACCGAAAATGTTTGGTGGACCGATGTGCTGAAAGAGGGGTTGACCTCCGAATATGCGCATTATTTCGACATTGACTGGCGCCCACAGAATCGCTATCTGGATGACAAAGTGCTGTTGCCTGTGTTGGGAGATCACTATGGACGCGTATTGGAGGCCGGTGAACTCCAAGTCGTGTACTGGCATGGCGATTTCTACATCCATTACTACGAACACCAATTCCCGTTAACCCCGGAGTCCTACGGGAAGATCTTGCACCAAGTATTTGCCAAACTCTCAGAAGTT
>JAADYW010000092.1 GCA_010092845.1 Chloroflexota bacterium | reverse complement strand
TGTTACGACGAATCACAATCGCACAAACGTTCGTTTGAATATCCAAATTATATTACGAACTTGTGTTCGATGTCAAGTCTTTACTCAGTTCTGGGGTGGGTTATTCGGGATCCGGAGCTTCGCGTGCGCACCAGCAGACCATCAGAATGTGATCTGTCGTACATGGCGGACATATTCCTGCTCTCGCAGCATATGCAGTAGCGCATCTGGGAGTGGATGATCCAGCGTAGCTACGGAGAGCGTATGGCCGCCACGCTCAGCACGCCCGGTACGCCAATCTGCGATATTGATGCTGTTCTCTCCCAGAAGGTGCCCGACACGACCGATGACACCGGGTAAGTCATAACTTCCGATAATCAGCAAGATACCCTCTAGGCGAAAATCCGTGCGATACTGGTTGATTTGAACGATGTGGGGATCACTGTGATTGAACAATGCGCCGCCAATACTCAGTTCTTCCTCACGCCATTGAACCTGGCACGAAAGGAGGTTGGTATAGTCTGTGCGGTTGAGACCTTTGGCTTGGGTGACAAATATATTGCGCTCATTCGCTAGTATAGGCGCGTTGATGTAGTTGACGTGATCATCACCAAGCACTGGCGAGAGTAAGCCCCGTAGGAGCGCCACCGTCATCGGTTTGACGAGATTCTCAAATTCTTCACCCTTGAATTCGATGCTTACCTTGTAGATTGGTCCTTCAGCAAGATGCTGAGCTAACTTACCGATCGCCTCCGCAAGGCGCATATAGGGAGCAATCGCTTCGAAGGGTTGGTCGTGAACCACTGGCATATTAACCACATTGCGAAAATCACGACCATGAAGCGCGTCCAGCACCTGGCGCACAATCATGACCCCGAGGTCACGCTGTGCTTCTCGTGTATTATCTGCGATGTGTGGGGTGTGCAAGACACGGGGATGGCGCCGCAGCATACTTTCTTGCGGAGGCTCATGAGCAAATACGTCAAGTGCCGCGCCTGCAAGCTGGTCAGCATTCAAGGCGTTCAACAGGGCTGATTCCTCGACGACACTGCCGTGAGCGGTATTAATCAGCAAGGCCCCTGGTTTGAGCATAGGCAGGTTCTCGCTGTTGATCAGATGATATGTCTCCGGTGTGGGTGCACAGTGCAAACTAACCACATCAGCACTGGTGAGCAGCTCAGTTAAACCGACCAGTTTAACCTGTAGACCATCCAGGTGCGATTCGATAACGTAGGGATCATAGGCGACCAACTTCATACCGAAGGCGAGTGCCCGGCTGGCCACCTGGCTGCCAACGCGACCCAGGCCAATGATACCGAATGTCTTGTTGTATAGCTCGATTCCAGTAAACGGATCGCGATCCCATAACCCATCAGCTAGCTGGTTATGTGCAGGCACGATGTGGCGTGCCAACGCAAGCAGCAAAGCAAAGGCGTATTCAGCAGCGCTGATGGCGTTGATCCCAGGAGCATTCATCACCAGGATCCCGCGGCGTGTCGCTTCTTCGACATCAATACGGGCAATACCGCTGCCAACATGCCCGATGACCCTTAGCGCGGGCATTTCGTCTAACAGGGCCGCTGTCACCGCAGTTTCCTCGCGCACGATCAAGGCCTGGGCAGTGTGGATGGCTGGATGCATGTTCAGGGCAGTGGGCGGAACGATTTCAGCCTGTCCGCCAATCTCAGCACGCAACTCAGAAAGTCCTGCTGTGGAGAGTGGGGTTGCTACCACCACCCGATAGGTCATCAGAAACGCTCCTCGGTGACAAAAAGTACCTGAACCTCAACCCAAGCATAACGCACTTCTGCTTGGTAGATGCAACGATAAGCAGATGAGGACGTATGGTATAATGGTAAGCGAATAATTGGCAGAGATAATCCGAGAATTGAGCACGAACTGGATATGTTCGAGACCAACCGCCGGGGGAACCTTGTTTGGGGTTTTTTGATGGTGCTAGCTGCGATATTGCTCCTGGCTTCAGGAGAGAGCAGTGCCATCGCGCCCTTGATTGTCATTGGGGTCATTGGGTTACTAGCTGTCATTATGACCTTCGCGTCCCAAACACGCGACGCAATACGTAATGCCGGGAGCTCCCTGTTACCTGCCCGGGTTCCGACAACAACCGCCGCCCGTGCAGCCCGGACCCAGGCAACCCATCGCCCTGATTTCGATGATTTCTATGCGCTACAAGATGTCGGCCTTATTGTCGACGAACCGCGCACTGATGGCTTGCGCTTGCGGCGTGCGAGTGGCGTTTCCCTCGACGACGAAGCCGTACGGCCCTATCTCGTTGTCAACGCGCCGCGCTACGGACATCCAGCCCAGGTCCTGGTCCGCTTCGAGATCACCGACTCGGCCGGGCAGAGCCAGTTTGTCTATGAGATGGACTACTACATGCGCCCGGGGGAAAATGCGATCTTGCCAGACTATCGGCTACCACTAAAGGGCAATGACCGCCTCATACGCACTGGCAAATGGGATCTTCAAGTCTGGGTCAATGGCGGATTGCTGGCGATACATACTTTTAATGCATCACCATCCTTGGAGGAAAGACGACGTCAGTTCGGCATTGATGGCGAAGCGCGGGAGCGCCTGGAGCTTGATGCTGACCCGGTCCCGCTTTCGCTCGAAGAACTACTCCAGCAGCAATCAAGCCACTCACGCTCGCGTTAACAAACCTCTTTATAACCTCGTTAGTCCCTTGATAGGCTTACTGTTAGGTTTTCAGGAATCCCTCTTTTCTCCTATGTAAATATCGACAATTGATGATAAGCTATAATCTATAGATACCTCTTTCTTTAAGTGATTTGCTCATGGGAGCCACCTCAATCGTGGACAGGCTGAGCTATTCCACTCGCCGGGTATCGTGTTGTGGAAGCTTTCCACCATGTGATTGAGGACAAACACCAGTGGGGGTTCACAAATCCCATTCATTAGTGCTTTGGTGTTAAAGGATAAAATCAGCAATAATAGATTATGTAAATCAAAAGCGAATTACTGAATTGAAGGCACGCGTATGCCTCATGTCTTTCTTTGCTATGACGAAAATGACACAGGCTTGATCGAAGATATCGTAGCAAGACTGCGGATTGCTGGCTTTAGTGACACGTACGATAGTGTCGCCATCAGCCGTCAGGCAGATTGGCCGACGGCAGTCGAACAGGCAATTGGCAACTCGTTTGCGGTTATTATCCTCCTTACACCAGAGGCGATCAGTAATCCGCTAATTGTTTATGCTCGCGGGTTCGCTCGGGCTGACCGTGTTCCCATCATCCCGGTTCTCTATCGTGATGGTGTTGATTCTAGCTGGCTCGGCAGCAACTACATAGATCTGACCGAACAGGCAAATATTAAAGTCCCGGATTTATCGGAAATCATCGCGGCGGTACGGCGCACCTATGACCAATTCGCAGGCGCCGTGCCCGAAACACCCTCTGCTCCTGCGAATAAGGGCGATAATCAACCCGCCTTAGGGCGAGAGAACGGCTCATCCGATTTTTTCTCTCAGACACCAGGTATCAATGACATCCTCAGGGACCACGAAATTGTCGATCCTGAGCCATCACGAGAGTTCCTGTCCCCACAGAGTGATGATCCCACGCTAAAGATCTGGCTGAACGAGTCGCTCAATAAGCTACAGAATGGTGATACGCGCGAGCGAATCGACGCAGCTCGCGCCCTTGGCGATCTACGGGACTCAGTTGCTATTGATGCATTGCTCAAGGCCCTGACGGACTTTAGCATTCAGGTTCGTAAAGCAGCGACGGCCTCGCTTGGACATATCAAGAATCCACGGGCCATTCCAGGTCTAGTAGAAGTTCTGGAAAGCCCGGAATCAGATAGCGAACTCCGCGAAACAGCCGCGCTTGCACTGGGGAATATCGGACATGTGGACGGCATTGCGCCTTTACAGCAGGCCTTGAATCACGATGGTGAGATGTTTGTGAGAATCAGTGCAGCGCGGGCCCTAGGGATGATTGGCGATCCATCGGCGAGTTCTGTCCTATCCGGTGTAATCCGCGGGGCTCGCTACAACAGACTTCGACGTGCCGCGGTGCTGGCCCTGGGAGAAATTGGCAATGCCGCGGCTATCCAGGATCTTCTCAGTGCCATCAGCGATGACGACGAGGAAGTCCGGCGCGACGCCGCCTTGATGATCATCAAGCTCTGGGGACCCCGAGCATTGAACCAGTCATTATTGCATTATGATTGGCGGGTCCGCGAAGCAGCGGCCTGGGCATTGGGCGAGACACGCTCACCCGATGTCGTCCCCCAGTTGGTAGAGATGCTGGGCGACGAGGATCGCGTGGTCCGACAATCCGCGGTATGGGCGCTGGGCTCGATAGGTGACGCGCTCGCCGTACCGGATCTTCTGCAACGGCTCGAGCTGGATCGCAATGCGCGTGTGCTTTGGCTGACAATCTGGGCCTTGGGCAACATCGCTGATCCCACGGCCATCCCCGCATTGAGCCAGATGCTGATTGATGACGACGAAGGCATGCGCGAGGCGGCGGCCAAGGCCCTCGGCAAGATTGCGCACCCGAATGCCGTGCCCCCCTTACGCGCCACAATCCTCAATGAATTCATCCCCAAAGTCCAGATGGCTGCCATCGAAGCGCTAAGCCAGATTCACGATCCGCAAGTCGTCCAGATTCTCACCCAGGCGCTTGAAGACGAAAATGCAGAGGTGCGCCAGACCACTGCTCGCAGCTTACAAATGATCGGTACGCCTGAAGCAATTGAGGCCCTGAATCGGTGGCGTGGCCGCAACTCGCGTGACCAAATCTAAAGTGACAGCCCACCGATCTAAGCAAGTACACTCCAGTGTCTCAATCCCCAGAAATACGGATACCTCTTCCCTGGAATTGCTGTGCTAGAATTGTCGTGTTCAAATGCGTCTATCTGCGACTGAGGATACGTTATGCGTTCCGTCCTTGATGGATACACCCATCATCTGTTGGCGGCTATTGCCGCATGCTTTTTCGCCCTAACCCTGATCTACAACTGGGCTAGTCCGTTATTCGAAAATTCAGACGAGTTTTTCCACTTCCCATTGATCAAGTATCTGGCCGACAACGGCTTATCCTTACCCGTCCAGGACGAAAATGACCTCCAGGACTGGCGGCAACAAGGCAACCAGCCACCAATGTACTATATGCTCGGTGCATTATTGATCCAGCCATTCGATACCTCCGACTATGGTGAGGTCCGCTATGTGAATCCGCATGGCCAACTGGGCGTTGCTGGCGAAAGCAACATCAACGCTGTGATCCATCCTCTCGAGCGGAGCGAAGAGTGGGAACCTGGTACAGCGCTGGCAGTCCGTACCGTTCGGATTTTCAGTGCCATTCTCGCCACCGCGTTGGTTATCTGCACCTACTACATGACCGCCTATACGTTTCCCATGGTGCCACGCTATGTGGGGCTAATTGCGGCCGCACTGGTTGCGTTTAACCCCATGATGCTGTTCGTGGGGTCGTCGGTTAATAATGATAATCTTTCCAATCTCATGATTAGCATGGTGTTGGTTCTACTTGTGTGGCTCTATCGTCGCCCTACGCGGCCGCCAGTGGCAACCATGCTTCTGGTTGGCGTGCTGCTAGGCATCAGCCTGCTGAGCAAACTCAGCACGGGACCGTTTATGCTGCTTGTTGGACTTTTCTGGCTTTTCCTGGCGATCAAGCATACGGCCTGGCGCTATATGATCGGCTGGGGCTTTGCAACGCTGGGTATTGCCTTGCTAATCAGCGGATGGTGGTATATCCACAATTACCGCCTCTATGGGGATCCGACCGGGTTGGATATGTTTCTTGCGATAGCCGGACGGCGGCCGATTCCTTTGACAGCCGAGCAACTCTGGAGCGAGCGTGTCGGCTTCATGCAGAGCTTCTGGGGGCTATTTGGCAGCCTGACGGTCTCGATGTCGCGCTGGATCTACACGGTCTTTAACATTCTAGCGGGCATCTCGATCGTTGGGGTGCTCATATTCTGGATCAGACGTATTCGGATTGCGCAGGTTACTAGCGTCAGAACGTCAGATCGGAGCACCCTACAGCGTTGGACTGAGAGGATCGATCTGCCGCAGGTGATTGTGGTGATCTGGATCATGCTCTCAGGTGCGAGTCTCATCCGCTGGACAGCGCTGACGTGGGCTTCTCAGGGACGACTCTGGTTTATCGCCCTCACATCATTGGCGTCGCTGAGTGCAGTAGGTTTCTACACCCTGGGCAAGCATCTCAAATTTCCAGCCCTGC
The DNA here is from genome assembly GCA_010092845.1 of Chloroflexota bacterium. Classification (GTDB taxonomy): domain Bacteria; phylum Chloroflexota; class Anaerolineae; order Aggregatilineales; family J027; genus J027. Next base: position 10,059 of record JAADYW010000092.1, on the reverse strand, counting down.
CCATAGTCCCGATCGTCTTTGCATTTGGTGTCGCTGTGGCGGCCCCCTTTGCCTTTATTCGACCGGCGTATGCAGCGCCTGAACTGCTGCCCCGTGATGAGTTTGGCCCGGCTGAGATGGTATTCGTTGATCCTGCCACACCTGATGAACGCCTATCGCTCATATCCGCCGAATTCCCTGACAACGTGTCGACAGGTGGAGAGCCACAGATCGAAATGGTCCTGTGTGCGGAGACCGATCTCTCCCGGGATTGGTCGGTATTTGTGCATCTGGTGAGCCCGTTCGACATCATCCTGGCCCAGGCGGATTTCATCCCTGGGCAGGGTGCCATCCCTACGTCCGAGGTTGAGGCGGGACAATGCTGGCGTAATAGCCATCGACTAGAGATTAGTGCCGGTATCGCGTCAAGTGATACGTCGTTGGATGTACTGGTTGGATTCTACCACGCAACCGGCACCATGGAGCGGATGCATTTGGCGGACCGAGCGCCGGATGATACGATCTACTTTCTACAGCAAACCCAGCTTGAGGTGGGCGACGAACTGAGAAGATTCCGGCTTGGGGATGCGGTGCGTATTCATGACTACACCCTCTCCGAGCCTGTAGCCGAGCCTGGTGATACACTCAGCATAACCCTGGAATGGGAAGTTACGGCCCAGTTGAACGACGACTACACGGTCTTTGTCCAGATTCTGGATCCACAGACAACGTACCGCGCCGCCGCATCCGACAAAGCGCCGCAACCGCCGACCAGCGCCTGGGAAGCGAACGACATCATCACCGATAAGCATACCCTGATGATTGATCGTGATGCGCCGCCGGGCATCTACACCGTGATTGTTGGTTTATATAACCAGCCAACACCAGGCGTTTTTGAGCGGCTCCGGGTATCTTATGACGGCGTTGATACTCGTTTTGATGCATTGAACCTGACACGGATACGGATAGAGTAAGCACTGCGGAGCAGGCCCATTTCCCGTCATAAAGGAGAGGAAAAGCCTGTATAATAGACTTGAAGCGAGGTTAGAGAAAGCGAGGCAAAAGGTGGCGAAGCAATGGTGGGGAACACGCAAAAACGTGTCGCCCCGGCTGCGCCTGGAAGTCGAGCTGATGCAGACGGCTTTTGGTGAGACTTTTGGTCTGGAATGGGATCCACCCGCCAATCTCTATTGGATCGGGACAATTGATATCAATTTGAGGGGCCTCAAGCACCGGGACCACACGCTGAAGATCATCTATCCCCAGACATACCCCAACCGGCCCCCAGAGGCCTACATCCTTGAGCCTTCAATCTACAGTCCTAAGCACCAGTTCGAGGACGGCCAGCTCTGCTTGTTCAACCCCAAAGACGGGGTCGCATATGGCTGGAACCCGGCGAGCTCAACTGCGGTAACGGTGGTTAGCTGGGCTGTCGAGTGGATCTATTCGTTTTACACCTGGCGCGCCACCGGGCGCTGGCCGGGCACCGAGGAACAGCTAACCACAGATCGCACCGGTTGGCTACGGCGGAGTCGATAGGGATGCCACACAGCAGTCAAATGCAGATTGAGTTCCAGGTACCTGAAACTGCAACAAGTAATGAGCGAAATGGCCGTCTTCCCACTGTCCAGATTGCCCGGCGCGTGATCGGCAATATCGTGGAGGGCGCCTTGAACTATCAGGGCGAGGAAACGGGCGAAGCGCTCATCGGGCTGACTCAGACGAACGACGCCAGGAATCCAGAGCTTTATGTTCTGGACACGATCGCACCGGTTGAGGGAACGATCCGGGCCTGGGCGATGTTTGAACAGGGTGACGATTGGCAAGGAGCGATTTTCCAGTGGCTTTTCGAGAACTGGGAAGAATACCGCACCTTACGGCGACGGTCTTATGGGAATGTCGTCGCTGGCAAATGGGATGTCCCCTTACAACATCTTGGGGATTGGCATAAGCAACCTGGTATGATAAAGCCCTCGCAGGGCGATCTCCAGACCGCGCGGCGCTACATGCGGGAACTCCAGCTAGACTATCTACTCACACCGATCGCCACGCTGGCCGATGAGATCAGTGCGCCGATCGCTGCCAATACCGTGCAGGCGTCACTTGAAACACATTCCGCGGCTGTACGTATAGATTTCTGGTGGATCAGGCGCCGTGGTAGCGATTTTGAGGCCATTCAGCCGGTCCTTGTTGAGGATGAGGACTTACCCCGGCTTCCACCTATCGCCTGGTGGCTGGCCAATCGCGAGGAATTTGATCAGGAAATGGCGAAGCTTGAGGCGGCGGGGTTACAAGTTCTGGATGTGGCGTTCTGTAACGTTCGCGGCCATCCACCGCTGGATACCGCTTTGACCATCTACCGGCCTGGTACCCGGCACGTGTTGCTGGCCATTACACCGGTTAACTACCCGTTCCGGGAGCCGGGATGGCGCATCGCACCTATTATCCGACCAGAGGAAGGGCAGGACTTTTTCCATTCGTTGTACAACGTATCGTCGGAAATATCGTCAGATGTATTGCCCACCTGGCAGAAGGGGATGTCTCTGCTAGATGGCTTCAAGGCAATCGAGGAGCATCAGGGTCTATGACAGACTGGGATCGCGTCAAACGACTGCTCGGTCAGGATACAATGGATCATCTGGCACGTCAGACTGTGGCGGTGGTTGGACTCGGCTCCGGCGGCGGGTATGTCGCCGTGGCCCTAGCAATGACCGGCGTTCGTAAGTTCGTCCTGGTTGATGATGACATCCTGGATGCACACAATGTTGTGCGTCATATCGCCGATCAGCGGGACGTAGGCCGCCCAAAGGTTGCGGTTGTCGGCGATTTGATACGGCATCGTAATCCTGAGGCCGAGATTCAGCAGATCCACGGCCGTATTGAAGATCATTTTGCTGTGCTCGACACTGTCGATATGGTGGTCGTAGGAGTGGATAGTGAAGGGTCCAAATTCAGCCTGAACGAGGCCTGCCTGGAACGCCACCTGACTGCTGTCTACGCTGGCGTTTATGAGCGCGGTGAAGGCGGCGATGTCGTGACGATCTATCCTTACAAAGGGCCGTGTTATGCGTGTTGGGCCAGCGCGTTGCGCGAGGGCAATGTCTCACCCTCCCCCGATGATGCGGACGAGGATCTTGACTATGGTCAACTGCGGGCAGACGGCACGCTCGCCGCTGAGCCAGGCTTATGGCTAGATGTGGTTCGCGTTGCCAACACCCAGGCCAGTGTCACACTCAACAGCCTGCTCGCCGGCACACCAGCCAGGCGTGATCTGCCGGCCAACACTGTTATCCTGGCGAGCCAGCCTCTTGAGATCCTGGAAGGGCACCTCACCCCACCCTTCTCCGCGGAATGGGTTGACATTGCCCGGAATCCAAGCTGCCTGGTGTGTGGCACGTTGCAAACACGCCAGTCTGAAGCTGATATATCGCTGGATGCGCTATTGAACGAGACCGGTGAGGCCGACACGAGTCAATCCGTGCATAAATCAGGAAAGCAAAATCATGACTGATCGATCCAATATCCCTAATGACGAGCAGCCCCCGAAAGCATCTCAGGATTCGGCTACGCCAGGCTCAGAAACTGGTGACCAGATGCCGCCGGTTGCAAACCCTACACCCGATCCGGAGGCGGCGGCTAATCTGAACGACGCACCTGCCGCCGAAGAGGGTGTAGACGAGGAAGAAGAGGATATCAGTGCTCGTCTCGAACGATTGGGCGGTGAGCCGGCACCAGATATAACGCCCGAGGAGTTCGCGCGTTTGCAGCAGAGCGGGCAGATCCATATTGATCCGCGTGGCCGGGTACGCAGCGCCCGGGCGGAGAACGCACCGGATGCTGGCGTTTCCTTGCGCAAGCGGCGCGCCTGGTATGTATAATGATACGCGTTTCATTCCCGCTGGCGGACGACGGTCTCCCCCGGATCATGGGTGGGCTGGGGTAACCAGACATTAAAACGGGCTCCCTGACCGTACTCACTTTCAGCCCAGATGTGGCCGCCATGCGCCTGGATGATCTCCTGGGCAATGGCCAACCCCAGCCCTGTCCCAGACCGGCGCGCCCGGCTCTTATCGACCTGGTAGAAGCGCTCAAAAATACGGGGCAAGTCGTCCTCGGGAATACCTTCACCAGTATCCTCTATTTCGATCAAGACACCGCCATGCTCGTCTAGACTGGCCCGGAGATGAACCTTGCCCCCTGCAGGCGTGTGCTTGATCGCATTGTCAACCAAGTTGGTGAACACCTGCGCCAGCCGGTCGCCATCTCCAGCAATGCGAGGCAACTGGGCGACGCTAATCTCCATCTCGACGTCGCGTTCCCGGGCTTTGATCATCAGGCTATCGCCTACATTGGTTAGCAGCCGGCTAAGTTCAACGACCTGGCGCATCATGTCGATGCGGCCCGCCTGAATACGGGCCAGGTCAAGCAGATCATTGACCAACCGACTGAGCCGCCCCGCTTCATTATAGATAATGGTTGAGGCCTGACGAGCGGACTCGCCCTCGGCCACACCCTCGGTAATGGCCTGCGCAAACCCCTGGATACTGGTGAGCGGGGTACGGAGATCGTGTGAAACATTGGCCAGGAAATCGCGTTGGGCCTGCTGGCTAAGCTCAACGCGGGCTGCCATGGTATTGAAACTGCTGGCAACCAGCCGCGTCTCATCTGGCCCCTGGACTGGCGCCCGCGTCGAGAAGTCCCCATGCGCCAATTGCGTGGCGGCGTGCGCCAGATTACTGAGGGGCCGCGAAATCCACCGAAAAATCCAGAACGACACAATCAGCGCGAAAAACATCCCGATGAGAACTGCCTGGATCAATGCTAACAGTAACCCGCTGCCCTCATAGGTCTCGAGAACGGCACGCAAGGTCTGTTCAGGGAAAGGTTTGGCCACGACAAGGTCCGGTGGGGTCAGGCGTTGCTGGTTGTTACACTCCGCATCGACCGAACGAATGATGATCGCCGATACCGCCAGGGGCGTAGCTATCGGCTGACCCGCATACAGCCAGCTAGTGTCGGTGTTTTCATCTTGAAATTCCCCATGAAAGAAGCTACGGAGTGTCGCCTCAGAAGTGGTCAGGAATGAGTCACGCTCGATGTTGCCCCGCAAGCTGTAGGAATCGGAGCGTTCGGAGTCCCAGAGCACGCAATCTGCTCCCTGGAAAACCATTATGCGAACATCCCGTGTCGCGGCCTGATCCTCGAGATAGGCCACCAACGTTGAAAGATATTCAGCCAGGTTGTTGCGTGTATTCTGCTCCGGCGTATCAGGAAACCCAGCACGTACTTCCGCCCAGGTAGCAGCGAGTTCCAGCACATCGGTGTCCGTATCGACAGGCCGTGCACGCAACACCAGCAAGAGGGTTACCCACATAATCAGCAGCGTAACGATGAGTACGCCGCCAAACGCTGCCAACAGGCGAAGATTGAGCCGGTTCATCTACTCAGCATCGGATTCGGAGACTGTAATAGATTGAAAGACCAGAGTTAAACGGCGGGGAACGCCTTCGCTATCGGTCCCCTGGATCTGGACACGATCAACCAGGAGAGGATCGCGAGTCTCAAGGCAGTGCTCAAACAGTTCCTCAAGTGTATGAAATTCCTGCCAGGTTTCACTGAGACCTTTATTGCTGTCCCAGTGTCGAAAGATGATCTTACCATGATCGATGCGTGGTTTGCTCACGATCCTATTCCTTTACCAGCCTACCGAAAGCGGTACGTCGCCATTTCCTATTGACAGTGTACTTTGAGCAAAGTCAATAACAAAGGGAGACTTTCTGAAAAATCTGTCAAAATCTGAAAGAGAACATCCTGTGTCATCATGCTCTAGATTAGAGTATTAAATGATACCATACTCTAGAGGATCATGATCTCCTCAAGCATTCATCCTGGGCTTCTAGCTGTGCACAATAACCCATTCTGAGGATGCCCTCTCCTAATTCCCAGAAGGCTTCAGGTGGCCATGAATGCAATTGGATCAACCTGGATCCCAGCGAAATTCGCAAACGTTAGATCGCCAAAATCGAGCTGGTAGTGCCGGAGAATGCGCTCAAACAGCTCGACATAGCTGACAACGATTCGATGGGCATCTGCCAGATCTAAACGAGCCAGGACGACATCAATCAAGTCAGGCGCACCTTCAACCTCGATGAAGTTACCGAACGGCATCTCATCCAGCACAAGCTCCACGCCAGCAAGGTCGTCGAACCTATATGTGGTGCGATACTTCTCATAGACCATGTACGGAACGAATCCTAGATGCCTGAGGATGGCATCCACAGTCTCAAGATCGCCGACGGTTGTTTCAAGTTCCAGGCGATGCGAAACACCTTCAATCCGATCACCAGCGGGCCCCTTATACGCTAATCGCACCTGGTTATCACGACGCAGCCGAAGGATAGCATCCCTGGCAGTCAGTGAATGCTCCGCATCCTCAAATCGGATGTTGTGCTCATAGACCCGTGTCACACTAATATGGGCACCAGCTTGAGTCAGGCGCTGTTTGAGACCATCTGGATCCTGGATATGGACTTTGCACTCTGTTTCAACACTCATCGGTTTTCCTTTGGATGTGGCATCACAAGCGATTATACTGCACATCGTTGAGAAGCCGTAGCTATCCCGCGTGGCGTATCATCGCTCTGCATCGTATAATCACAATAACTTCGCTCGAACGATCAAGGATATCTCTTATGTCGGATCCAAATGGCCCCGACCAACCCGATGTGCATGAAGATCCAACCTTGCATGCACGGCCTGCGATAACGCCCCATCTTAAGCGACACGTGGAGCAAGCCCCGCCAAGCAACCCGCCCCCGGAAGATTATGAGAATGTCCCGGTAGAGGAACTGGTACGTCTGGCACGGGAGTTAACGCAACGCATCAATAACAGCGACCGGCAGCGTCTTTCGCAAGCTCTCAAAGCATCAGGCCATTATCATTTGCTGGCAACCCAGGGGCCTATCCTCCTGCAGCAGTTCTTCGCTGGCGAGATTGATCTGGACGTTGAGCTAGCGCGGCGTTTCGCCCTGGCGCCGCTGATGACCTCTATGACCCAATTCCCCAAGGCACCGGACGCCCATCACCGCCATATCTCAGCGAACCTGACCACACAGGATGGTGCCGCATCCATGGCATTCGACTTGCACCGGCACACCTCTGCTTTGGAAGTGACGTTCACCCTAGCAAGCATGTTGTCCTTTCGCTTCCATCTCGATGTTGTCCCGCTAGAAGAACGCCAGGACTGGGTTGAGCTATTGCACCGGACAAGCGGCATCACGTTCCTATGGACTAACCGGCGCTGGGAACAGGATTTCTTGATCTTCGTGGTACGCGAACACTTTGCCCGAGTGTATGCGTTTTCCGCCCAACGATTTGAGGCATCCGCTCGCATCACGCTTGATACTTTGGACAAACTCCTCGCCTGGTTCGAGAAGCATTGGCTCGTCGAAGACGCTAAACCGGCTGCACCCGCTTCAGCCCCAGCTACGCCATCACCTGATGAGGCGTTGTCCTCGCCACCAGAAGAAGAGGCAGAAGACAGCGGAGCGAGCTTCGAATGGTAGCAGCAACCGGCGATAACCCAGCTCGAGGTTATGCGTATGGCCTCTAAGGTTCGTATCTGCCCGCACTGTGGCGCATCCGTCAGCGGTGATACCGACCAGTGCCCACGGTGTGATGGCTGGCTGGCAAGCCCTCCAGTTCCTGAGAGTAGCGACGATGAATCACAAGTCGATGATCACTCCCAAGAGCAGCCGTCAGATCTCGCAGCCACGGAGGATGACGAGGTTTACGAAGTCCGCTTGTTGCATGCCACCAGCTCCAATACCGGCGACACACCGCCGCCCCACCCACCAGGCGAAGGGTTCAGCGCCGCGAGCCAGATAACACTGCCACCTGATTCGTCTCCCGCTGATAATGAGTGGGAAACTGCCCCTGACGAGCAGGCACCGGCCCCAATTGAGGCCAGCCAAGATGAACCTGAGCCTGATCAGGATGCACACGCAAAAACAGGTGCTACCGATGAGACAAATGTAAGCGCTTTGTCCACTGATGAGGAGCCTTTTGTCGTTGCGTCGATCAAAGCGCTTCCTCAGGAGGCGTTCGATACGCCGGTCCAAAAAGAGGGTGATACCCCGGCGATGGATCAGCCACCCGCTGAGATCCCGTCTGAGACCCCGCTTGACGAACCAACGCCGCCTGGCACGCGTCGCGAGCAGGAAGCCAGCCCTGCACAGCCAGATGATGAGTCCGCAATCAGCGCGTTCGAAAACGCGCAGACAGCCCCTCTGCCCTCGGACGCCAGCACGCTACGCCCGGCCCATGTTGTTCCAGCACCACAGCCACTGCCTGTTCAGGATACACAGCCCAAGCTCGTTCCTGCCTTGCCGCCAGCACCATTTACCCCCCCGCCACCACCGCTTATGCCCGGTTATGCCATGCCAATGCCGGCTCAAGTCGTTGCCCCGGCGCCCGGACAAGCGCTTCAGCAACGTGCCCAGGCCTATGCCCTGGGCGGCTATCACCTACTCGAACAAAAACCGAATGAAATTGTCATGAGTTATGGCAAACCCTTATCCTATTTCTGGTGGATCGTCGGATGCATGACCGGGATCGGAATCTTGTGGTATTTTCTCATCCTATTGTTTTCGGGCTTCCGCCGCGACAAAGTGTTTATCATCCTTGAACCAGACGGTACCCTCTATGAAGACGGCCCCGGTGCTGCACATCTGCGACGCCGGCGCTCGAAACTGGCCCGCCGCTGGGGTGTCATCGGGATCCTTCTGGTCATCATCTGCGTATTCGCCTTCGCACTAATGATCCTGGCCAGTAGCGTACTCCTCAATGAATACGAAGCTGAACTGAGCGAGGCCTATCCGGAGCTCGGTCTCTTCGAAAGTGACGTGGACCCGGATACGCTCGATGAAACCGAGATACAGAATACGCGAGTCGCCGTGCTGGCTATCTTTCTGATGCTAGGGCTGTCTTCAGTCGGCTTCGTGGGCGGGCTGTTAATGTCATTTGCCAGCTATGTTCAATCCGCCGCCTATCGCGTTGATGTGATTGCACTGCCTAATCTCCGTTAGCTCCTGCCTCCCGCAAACTGGCTCGGCCCTAAAAGTTCTGTGGCTCTTCGGCGCTGTTCTCGTTTTTCGGCGATCAAGTTATAATGGCCCAAGCATATCCGAACATGAGTCATGCGGTTGATTTGTGCCCCTGGATCTATGCAGGCTCTTGGCAAAAAGGTAGAGGATACTTATGGCTGAGCAGATGCCAATTATTAACATCAAAAAAGTCTTGGTGGCCAATCGCGGCGAGATTGCCGTACGTGTGATCCGCGCCTGTCGCGAGCTAGGGATCCGGACAGTCGCTGTCTTCTCTGACGCGGACCGCGAGTCGCTACATGTCCGTTATGCTGATGAAGCCTATAACATCGGTCCGCCTTCGCCTAACGAAAGCTACCTCGCCATTGACAAGATGGTTGACGTAGCCAAACGCGCCCACGTCGATGCGATTCATCCTGGTTTCGGCTTCTTAAGTGAGCGAGCCGCTTTCGCTGAGGCGGTGATAAATGAAGGCATCGTCTGGATCGGCCCCCCACCTGAAGCGATCCGTATTATGGGCGACAAAGACATGGCCCGCAAAACAATGCAGGCCGCTGGCGTGCGTGTTATCCCGGGGACCGAAGCAGGTGACCCGCTGGAGGCGATGCTGGCCGCTGCTGATCAAGAGATCGGATTTCCGCTAATGGTCAAAGCAGCCGCTGGTGGTGGCGGCAAAGGCATGCGAATTGTTCGCAGCCGGGAGGACCTGCAGAGTGCGATCGAGACCGCCCAACGTGAGGCAGCCGGCGCATTTGGCGATGGACGTGTCTATCTCGAAAAACTGATAGAGGGGGCGCGGCACATCGAGTTCCAGGTTCTGGCTGATCATGACGGCAATACAATCCACCTGTTCGAACGCGAATGCAGCCTGCAGCGCCGTCACCAGAAGCTCGTCGAGGAAGCACCAAGCGTGATTATGGACGATGAACTGCGAGCCAAAATGGGCGCTATGGCGGTGGCGGCGGCTGAGGCCGTC
>JAADYW010000091.1 GCA_010092845.1 Chloroflexota bacterium | reverse complement strand
GCGATGATCCCCAGCAACAACAGGATAACAACGTCACGCCGGCCGTGGATGCTCTGACGGCTAGCCGATGGTAACGATTCAGCAGGCGATGGTAGCGCTTCAGATGTGGCTGGTCGCGGGGAACCTCGGCTTGTCAGAGTCCGTTGGTTCTCTGGCTTCGAAGACTCGATTGTCTTGGCACGGAAGGGATTCTTACTATGCGTGGGACGGTCATCAACAGCCACCTGTTGGGCACTACTATTCCCAGCCGCCGCCCGGAGTTCGCCCGTGCCGGGCAAGGTGACCTCGGCTGGTGTGTCGTCTTCTGGCTCCGGCGTTGCCTCCGGATGATCCCCTTCTGCCATAGATGCGCGAAAATTGACGAACTGCGAGACCTCCGGCAAGCGTGCCTCTTCCGGAGGATCCCCCGACCGGGCAGGGAGCGGGGAGAGATCCGAGGGGGCAGCCCCGATCGCCTCGGCCAGCATGTCATAGACCTCGCGCACACTAGCTGGCCGGGCAAATGGTTTCTTGGCCAAGCAGCAGATTACAACTTCATCGACGGCCTGGGGTAGATTCTCGCTGAACATCTGGAGCGGTGGCGGCGGCACGTATAGGTGCTCGTAGGTAATACGCTCCGAGGTTGTTGCGCCGGTTGCGGACGGGTGTTTCCCCGAAAACGGGACTGTGGCGGTCAGCATCTGGTAGAGGATAATACCCAGCGAGTAAACATCGGTCGCCGGGCTAATCTCGTCATTGGTGATCTGCTCGGGTGCCATATACAGGGGCGTGCCCAATGCCTGCCCCAGGCTGGAAATAAAGGTCGCATCATCCAGTAGACGGGCAATACCGAAGTCGGTCACAAACAGGTTGCCGTTTTCATTGATCAGAATGTTCCCGGGCTTCAAGTCGCGATGGATTACACCCTCGCCATGTGCAAAATGCAAAGCGGCAGTCAAAGGCTTCAGAAACTCAAAGGCCTCACGGACGAGTAGGGGACGCCCGAGTTTATAGAGCGTGCTTTGCAGAGTCTCGCCTGGGATGTAATCCATCAAGATGAAGGTGGCTTCATCGGTCTCGATCAGATCATAGTAGCGCACAATATGCGGGTGTTGTAGGCGCGCCAATACATCGCCTTCACGCCGGAATCGCTCAAGAAATGTCGGCTCGTGTGCGATATCAACGCGCAACACCTTTGCGGCCAGGTCGACATTGCGCCGGGTATCATGAACCCTGTATACCTGGGCAAAGGTTCCTTCGCCAAGCCGTTCAACGAATTGATAGCGTTCAGCAATGGTTTGCCCGATGATATCTGTCATAGGTTATTCTCTCCGCCGTTGAGTGTATGAAGCCAAGAACATACTGTCAACAGCTTGACGAGCCGAGTGACGATCGCTAGGCTAGTGCAGCTTGCCCGTTTAGTATACCGCAGAGGAGATTTATGGCGCGCGTGTTAATCAGTGCCGTGCCTGCATCTGGCCATGTTAACCCTTTGATTGCGATTGCCCTGGCGCTAGAGGCCCAGGGGGACCATGTCGGCTTTGTTTCAGGACAGACTGTTCAGCCTCAGATCGAGAGAACTGGATTGCAGTTCTTCACCTTACCCTATCCACCGGGTGCTGTGGAAGAGATCATGGCAGCCTTCCGGGAACCAGCCCGCTGGACCTCCCAATTGCGCCGCAAACCGCCGCAAGCGCACTTCTTTGACTATCTTGAGATGCTGACTCAACATCTGATCGGGACAATCAACGCCTTCCAAGCGGATGTTCTGCTTACGGATTTGAATTTCTACGCTGGGCCGATTGCTGCCGATGCAACTCAGCTGCCCTATGCTTCCTACTGCGCCATCGTCAATACGCTGCTCACTCCCGATGCCCCCCCCTATGGCCTGGGGAGTGATTGGGTACCCTCAGGTCACTGGCGACGCTATCTGTGGCCCTGGCTCGGGTTGCCCATGAGACTGGTGGTTATGCGCCACGATCGTGCTATCAATGCTACCCGGCGGCGCTTTGGCCTACCCGCGATCTCCGGCGGCCTGCTGACGCACTCACCTTATCTCGCCCTGGTCCCGACTACGGACGCCTACGCTTATCCGCGCAAGCATGTCCCCGCCAACCTTATGTACATCGGCCCGGTGACGACTTCAGCACGGGGCGAGGTGTATGATGACTTTCCGTGGGAATGGCTCGCCGGCGACGAGCCCACGGTATACGCCTCCATGGGGACAGTAGTGGGCAGCGTCGCTCTGTTCCAGAATATCATTGAAGCAACGCGAGGTGCCACATGGAAAGCGGTCCTGGCGGTGGGGCGGAATACCGATCCTGCCGGTTTCCATGATGTTCCCACCAACGTTCTGATCCGCCAGTTTGTCCCACAGCTGGAGCTCTTGCCGCACGTCGATGCCGTAATCAGCCATGGAGGGAACAACACCGTCAGCGAGGCATTACTGCACGGCAAACCTCTCGTTGTGATTCCCATCAGCGCCGACCAACCCGAGTCAGCAGCGCGGGTCAAGGCCTGTGGGGCCGGGATCCGGCTACGTCCTGGTGCTGCCACGCCCGAACGCCTGCGTGTGGCTATTGAGAGGTTGCTCACTGACCCACGCCATCGCACCGCAGCGGAACATGTACAGACGAGTTACCAGCGGACCAATGGACCGGAAACGGGTGCCCGCCTGGTGAATCTCCTGGCAACGCTGAAGCAGCCGATCTCGCGGCCCAACGATCTGGGCCCAACCATCGAGCCGGAAGATGTTGACCGCATCATTCAGGCAAACCGAAGCTAGGCGCGCAAAAGGGCGAGAATCCGTATTAGCGGGGGCCAGGCGGGGGCTGTCGCGGAATCACGACACGGAAAAGGCTGCCTCTGCCCGGCTCGCTTTCAACCTTAATCCAACCATTGTGTTGTTCAACGATCCGCCGCGCGATCGGTAAGCCCAGTCCACCGCCACCCGTATTGAGGGGACGGGCAGCATCAACGCGATAAAGGGTGTTGAAGATATGGGGCAGTTCGTTCGGCTCAATCCCGAGGCCGTCATCTTCGATCTCAAACACAACGTATCCATCCCGCGTATAGGCGCGAATGATGATGTTCCCGGCCTCGGGTGTGTATGTGATCGCGTTGGTGACGATATTCGTAATCGCGAGTTTCAGCTTCGCCCGGTCGCAAATCATTTCTTGAGACTCAAGTCCGGATTCTTCAAACACCACTTCATGGCGCCGTTGGTGGACAAAACTATCGTGTTCGCGAATTATCTCGTTTAGCAATTGAATGATATCCACACGCTCATGTTGGGGGCGGCTATCACGCAGTTCGAGATAAGACAACTTGAGATAGTTTTGCAGTAAATCCCGCAGGCGCAGTGTCTGGTCCTCGATAAGCTGCAAGTAACGCGCTGCAGCGTCAACATCACCGGGTAACGCGCGCTCCAGGGCAGCAACATTGACCAGGATAACCGTCAGTGGTGTGCGCAGATCGTGCGCTGCATCCTGGATAAAACGCTGCAAAAGCCGCACACGTTCACGCTCGTTAGCCATCTCGCGCTGACGCTTCTGGTAGCCAGTCCGAGCGAGGGCAAAGGCAATGCTTCGGATGAGACGCGCGCCATCAATTTGTGGTTTGATCAGGCAATCCTGAGCACCATGGTTGATAACCTCAAGCGCCAAGTCTTCGTCAGGTGCATCCAGGAGGGCAATAATCGGTGTCTCAGGCGCAGCGCCATGAATGGCGGCATATGATTCACTGGGCTGCGCATCTGGCAGGGATAGATCCAACAGAACAACTTCCACCGAATATTGGAGCTGATTGAGCGCCGCTTCAAGCCCTGGCGCCGCCACAAGTTTGACATTCCCTTGCTGCCAGCCATCCAGGTAGCGTCGCATACATTGCGCGTCATCAGGGTTATCTTCAACCAGCAGTATCGTAAGCACTTCTGGAACCATAGAACTCTCTGGATCTATCGATAATCACAATCAGTCACCCGGATCCACCAGCGAAATTATACCCGAATTGGGGAGCCTCAACCTTTTAGTGGATCACCACAAACGCAAGGGTCCGTCTCATCGCGCAGCAAGACTACCCTTCATCCAGTATCGTGGGCTTGATCTGCCCTGCAGAAAGCTCCAGTAACGCCTCGTTGAACGCCGTCAGATTGTCCTTGGGAATACGAAAAAGGATCGTCACATCGGCGGCGAAGTCCTCATCATCAATGTCGGCAGCATATTCTGCCATAAGGCGCTTCACTTGCTCAAAGAGATGATAGGGAACCTCTATACCGGCCGTGGTGCGGATAATCTTCTGCTCAAGTTCAACGGCGGACACAGCCTCACGCGCCGTCTGGCCGTAGGCATGCACCAATCCACCCGTCCCCAGTTTTGTGCCGCCGAAGTACCGGGTAATCACCAGCACCACATCCCCGATATCGGAACCGCGCAGCACAGCAAGAGCAGGCGGCCCTGAGGTTCCCGAAGGCTCGCCGTCATCACTCATTCCTTCCGTCACGCTGGCGCCATGCCCAATGATGAATGCATACACATGATGGGAGGCATCCGACATCTCATCCCGTACGCCCTGAACAAACGCCTTGGCCTCGTCCACCGAGCTAGCGCGACCAATCGTACCATAGAAGCGTGAATTCGATTGGCGATATTCGATTCGGGTAGTTGCCTTTGGTCTCCAATAACCAGACATGGTTCTTCCTGCTCATTCCAAAAGGTTTTCGAGTGGCACACGCTGAATATAACGACGATAGGCAGCCATTTCATCCCATTGTGCCCGCAGTGTCTGCAGAAGGGCTTCCTCATTGAGTGTGCTCGCCCCCGGACTTTCCGTGTCAAGTGTGACTTTGCCCCGGGCGCCGATCTCCAGCGAAAACCCCCTTCGCGCAGCGATATAGTGCAGTCCCGTCTGGACCAGTTTCTCCGTGACGGCCAGGCGCTCGCGCAGGCGGGACAACGTCGTCTGACCCTGGTGGTGGTTACGGATGGTCTCACCGAGCCCGGCCAGGGTCTGCACGAAGGCGTTCAGATCACCGATCGGTGGTGGAGCTGCCAATAAAACAACACGTTGGGGACGGGTCGCCTGCAGGGCTTCTTGAAGATACTGGCTCGCCGGCGGAGCAGTCAATACGATGAGTACATCTGCTTCTTCGAGACGGCTAAGCGGCGTCCCTGGAGACTGGCGTTCAGCATAACCTTCGGCCCAGACGGCGTGACGCTCCCCAGATGAGAGGATAGGGTCAACCGCGCTGATATCACTCCCCCGGAGATCGACAATCTCCGCCACTGCGGTCGGATCTGGCGCCGGTTGCTCAATCTGCCGCCAAGCCTGCAATACAATTTGCAGCTCCGGGGGATCATGAAAGTGGGATAGCCCCACGGTATAGGCTAGATCAAAGCGACCCTCCAGCGGTGGTTCAGATGCACTGTTCCACCACAGCACACGCTGTCGTCGTCCTTCGCGATCCTGGATTGTGATGCGGCGGTGTTGATTCTGCTTTCCGATTTTGGCTACACTGACCACCTCGATATCGCGTACCACAAAGACTGGCTCGGGATTGGCCTCGCCAAAGGGAGCCAGGCGCTGGACCTGGTACGCAAAATCAACCGTGAGCCGTCCCAGATCGATCTCGCCAGCGATCTCAAGCGTGTGCGCAACTGGTTGGTAGGTATTGGCCAGGGCATCGGATAGGCGGCGGCGCAGTAAGGGGACATGTTCGGCAGCGGCGCGTAGCCCACCCGCCAGGGCATGGCCGCCATAGCCGGCCAGGATATCATCGAGTTCAGCCAATGCCGTGCTGATCTGATAGCCAGCCACGCTACGCACTGAGCCACGGGCATTGCCATCCTCATCCAGTGCCAACAGTGCCACGGGCTTGTGGTACTTATCGGCCAGTCTGGCCGCAGCGATGCCAATGATCCCGCTGTGCCAGTTGGGGCTGAATAGCACCAACGCCTCCCAGTCGAGCAGGGTTGAGTCGCGCTCAATCATCTCTTCAGCGGAGCGCGTCACCTGATCCGTCAGCATTTTGCGCTGCCGATTCAGCCGGTCGGCTTCCTGAGCCATAATCTGTGCCTGTATCCTGTCGCGGGTCAGGAGCAATTCGACACCCTTATCCGCGGAACCTAACCGGCCAAATGCGTTCAACAACGGCGCCAAAGAGAACCCAATATCCCTCGCGCCAATAACCGCTGGGTTGAGGCCCTGCTGGTGGCACAGCGCCAGAATCCCCGGGCGCACGGTCTTGCGCAGCGCGCGCAAACCAAGCTGTAACAAATAGCGGGTATCTTTGACCAGCGGGACTACATCCGCCACCAGGCCAAGCGCCACTAGGTCGAGAAAAGCCTGCGCATGCCCGGGCTTGCCCAGGGCGGTGAACAAAGCCTGCAGCAGCAGATAGGTCACGCCAGCACCAGACAGGGACGCCAATGGGTGACTCTCATCCTCCAGACGCAGTGGGTTAACCAGGGCATCCGCCGGTGGCAGTTCTGGCGGCAGGGCATGGTGGTCGGCGATGATGACCGGTACACCCTGTGCCTTTGCATAAGCTACGGCCTCAGTATGAGCCGACCCTGTATCGCAAACAAGGAGCAGATCGGGCTGCTCGCCTTCGAGGAGGGGCCGCAAGGTGCGCAAATGGAGGCCGTGCGACTCGCGCTGGCGATCGGGGATCGTGAACGTCGCCTTCAGGCCAAGCTGACGCAGCGCTTCTACCAGCATTGCCGTTGCCGTCTGGCCATCGACATCGAAATCGCCCCAGACGAGTATATGTCCCTGTTGTTCCACCACCGCGCGCAGCAAGCTGACCGCGCGCTCCAGATCGGGCAGTTCATGCGGCAGCGCTGGGTGGTAAGCCGCCGGATCGAGAAATCCGGCAATGACCTCTGGCGTGGCATAACCACGCGCGACCAAAACCCCGGCCAGTTCCGGTGGAAGGGGCCCACCTGGCAGGTCGCGGATTTCCTCAGATGACGGGGGTGCAACAGTCTCCCAGTGCAGCATCTTTGTCCCTAGAACTCTATTGCGGTGTCGCTCTCAACATCAAAATCATCCAACTCCCAGATGGCGTCGACATCCAGCAAAGATACATCAACCCGGGGCGTGATCCCGCGCTCGCACAGGCCGCGGTAAACACAGTAGCGGCAAGGTTTTTCATCCGGTACTTTATCATACTTGGAGGATTCGATCGCATCGAGCACGGTCGCCAGGCGCTGCTCAAGCTCAGCCAGCGGAAACGCTTTCTGCCCGAAAACAACCGTCTCGCCAGTGGCGACGCTAGCATAGACCAGTTGGCTATCGCGCACCGGCTGGCCTGCCAGTCGCTCGCTTTGCTGCCCCAGGACACAGAGATAAACCTGCGTCTGCATTCGGCGCGCAAGTGTATGGCGCGGGGGTAGTTTCCCAGTTTTCCAGTCAATGGCGACAAGCACGTCGTCCTTCAGGCCTAGCAGATCGAATTTGGCAACCAGCGGCTGCGCTTTGACCGCAGCCGATACCGCTATCTCCGGCCAGTGGCGATCGAAGGGGCCGAGTTGGTCCAACAGGGCCACATAGGTATCAACCCAGGCGAGAATCGCGGGTTCTGTAGCAATTCCTTCGCGCAGTTGTTCCAGCCGGATGCCAAGTTGGTGCCGCTCAATCAACTGATGGAGTCGCTGACCGAGCTTCATCCGCTCTTCAAACCTGCTTTGCGGCTCGGTCAGTGGGGCCGGCCACTGTTGGTTGAGCACATATTTCAGGTAGAACCGGCGCGGGCAGTCGATGAAGTCCTGGAGCTTGGTCTGGGTAAAGTGGAACCCGGGCGGAAGCTTGAGACCGGAATCAACGGTGATATCAGCCATCCACAGCCTCCATGAGATGGATAAGCGGCAGGGCCGGGCGTTTGACCTTCTCTCCGCCCTGATGCCAGTAGCGGCCGATGTTCCAGGTGATGATCAACTCCGACCGGGCCCGCGTAATACCAACATACAGCAGGCGCAGTCGCTCTGCCGCAGAAGCGAGGCGGTCCTTGCGCGAGGGCTGGCCCAACTCATAGGCCGACATATCATGCGTGATGAGATGCTCAAGCTGCGCGATGGCCTCGGCTTCGAGGTTGAGGTTATCACGAATGAACCATTTCTCGCCGATGTACTCCTCGGTATCCAAGGCCGAAGGAAAACTGTAGTTATTCACGGACATCAAATAGACGCGGTCCCATTCTAGCCCTTTAGCCGCATGCATCGTGCTTATGGTGATCACGCCTGGCCGCGGCTCATAGCCGGACTCGGAGTCATCAAAGCCCAGAAAACGCCGCTGGTTATTGCTGATCTCGTTAAGCTCTTGCACAAACTCAGCCAGGCGATAGTCGGGATGGTCGCGGGCGATGCTCTTAAGAACCACCGCAATCTTATAGGCGAGGGCGATATCGGGCGGATCGATGAATAGATCGTTCCCGATCGTCAGGATGAGCTGGTCAATCGGTAGGCTTGTCGCAGCCAGCCAGCGCCGCGTCATCCGGACGAAATCGTCCAGGTCATCCTGCCAAAGCTCTGGCAACGCCGCGCGTCCGGGAAGGTCCGCCTCTACGGGCCAGATAAGGTCTTCCACATTGGTCAACCGGCGCAGGAATTTCTCGATTTGCTCCGGCACATCCGTGTCTTCGCCGCTGGCCAGCACCGACAAATAGGGGAGCCAGACTTCACGATAGAGAGTGGCCAGGTGGCCACTGCTACTGGGCGTCGCCGGATTAGCGATGAAGCGCAATACAGTGCTCAATAGGCGGGCGGCCGCCCGTGTCTCAGACGTGCTGCGCAATAATTCCTCATATTCGAGGCCCAACTCGTCTAGCTGTCTGGCAAGCAGGAACCCGCGGTTGTTCTCCGGGACCAGGACGGCAACTGTGCGATCTGGATTCTCTGGCAGCCACTTACTCAGATTGGTCACCACCATCGCGAGTTCATCATCTGGCGTCAGGTTCTTGTCAGCAGGATGGATGTAGATATTGGACATAGCATCCGGCGGATTGACCTGCACATCGCCTGGCTCGGTCGGTTCGATTTCCTGGAAGATGAAGGCCTGGCGCAACGGGATAATCGGGTGTTCCTTGGTGGTCCAACGCACCAGCTCGTTGGCCAGGCCAATGATCTTGCGTGAGGAACGGCCCGACGTATGCAAAGGGCGTTCCTTGACATCATCACGGGCCAGGAAGTTACGGAGATACTTCAGTTCGGCGGTCGTAAACGTGGTGTTGATCGCCTGGTTAGGATCACCAACGCGCACCCAATTCTTGCCCGCCGACAATAACTCGAGCATCTCTTGCTGAAGGCGGCTACTGTCCTGGGCCTCATCTTCCAGCACATAGGGCCAGCGTTCGCGTAGCCGGTTCAGGTATCTCTCATCCTGGGAGAGGGCATCAATCGCCAACCGAACAAGGTCGTCAAAGTCGACGGCGCCCCGGTAAGCCAGACTACGCTGGTAGTCGCGATAGACCTCAATGCAGAATAGTGCGAGATCAAAAGCTGGGTCCGTCGCCATGCTGAATGCACGCAGAAGGTCTGAAGGGGTGCGTCGATTCGCCTTGGCATGGCTGATGAAACGTGGCACCAACCGCTCCAGGAGAAAGCCCAGGTCCCGCGCCAGAATCTGTCGTCTACGATCTTCTGAGATATCATCACTCAGCCAGCTCTCCAGGCGCGGGGCCCACTCAGCCATTTGTGCGGTTATCGCTTCGCTCTGGATCGCCAAAGCGACACGCTCATCAACAATCCGGAAGTCTTCATGCAAGCCGACCAGGGTGGGGCGCTCGCGGACAATATCGTGGGCCAAGCCATGCAATGTGCGTACGCGATACCCGGTATAGGGCAGCAACCCACGCTCACGCTCCAGGATATCGGCAATTCGGCTTTTAAAGCTATTGACGGCCGAATTGGTGAAGGTTACGATCAAGACCTCACGCGATTGCTTCAGGCTGCGACTATGCAGACGCTGTACCAACTGGGCGGCCAGGTGGGAAAGGGTGAACGTTTTGCCGCTTCCAGGAACCGCCGACACACCGACCAGTCCACGACTGTAGTTGATAATGTCCCACTGGGACTCGCGGAATTTGAAGAGAGCTTGCGTCATAGCGCACCTGTGGGGCGCAGGACCTGCTGAAACAGTGACAATAGCGGTCCGCGCTGCTCAAAACCCTGTTCACCCAGGTCGGCAATACCCAGGAAGATCTGTTTCCGGCAGCGGCGGACCAATCCCAGCGTGAGACGATAGAGTGTGTCCCAATTCGTGTCCTGTTCGTCCTCATCCGTCCATTTGCGATCTGGCGGGTAGTCACGCCGCAGTACATAGGGGTGTGTCAGCGGTTGCTCCAAACGTTCACCCCAGGCCGGGCTGCCAACATCTATCCAAAACTGGTAATCCACGGGGCGATTGCGCATCAAATAGGTGTACGCCGGCGCGATGAACACGGCATTCATTTCTTCTTTCTGCCAGCTCTCAGGATGAAAGGCTGCTAGCAGTCCTTCCGTCACCAATTCGCGATAGACCCGCCAGACGGGAGACCAATCGTCGGTGCCGCCCGGGTACAAGGCATCGCGAAAGCTGTAGGCTGAATCGACCAACTGCCCGGCTACTGTCGCCGCATCGAGATTGGTCTGAAAGCCGAAATCCGGGCGGGCCGCCAGGTCGCCGAACAGGCTCCGTAAAAAGTAATCCGGGGGTGTCGCAGCGACGGCCGACGCTTGCTGAAGCAGCCATTCGCGCAACATCTCATAGCGCTCGCCATACAGAAACGTGATTCGCTCCTGCATACGGGCATTGATCACATCAAAACTCCCAAGCTCATTGCGCCCCAAACCATACACAATCTGGGTCAGCAAGCGTGCCCGGATGGGATCCATTCCCAGAATCTGCACCAGTGTGTCAGCGACATCAATCGCCGGCGGCAGACTGGCTTCCGCGGGATTGGCTAGCTGCAACATCGTCAGCATGGCGCGCGCGGCCGGCTCCTCGCGGATTGCGCGTGATGGACGGTGCGAGACGATGGGTACCTGGGCATCCTCAAGCTGATTCACCAGCGAAAACCGCAGCGAATCATTGAGGAATGGTGCTATTAGAACGATATCGCGCGGTTGCACACCTTGCTCAACGACCAGGTCGATCACACTGGCCGCAACCCAGTCCAGCATCTGCGGATAGAATGATTGGAAATTGTAGGTGAAAGCCGCCTCGGAATTGACTGGCTCAGGTACGTCTGCATTAGCGTCAAATGCCGCCGTCACCGCATATTCAAGGTTGCGCATTGCCTCCGACTGGATGTATGACGTCATCCTGATAGTCTGTTCTTCGCATAGGGTCCGCAATGTCGCCGCGGACTCACGTTCAGCACCCAGGAAGACCCGGTAGCCAGCGTCCCAGTCATAGATCATGAGGCCGGATTCGAGTGATGGCCACAACCAGCGGATGAAATCCAGTGCGATTGGGCTATTCTCCTCGAGGTTATCGGCTGTCTCTTATACACATCT
>JAADYW010000090.1 GCA_010092845.1 Chloroflexota bacterium | reverse complement strand
TGTGTATAAGAGACAGGCTCAATCCACTGTCCCAGCACGGCGTAGGTCTGGTCGAGTGTCTCATAGCTGCCCCGGTGCACGATGCACGCGGCACTTTCAATTGCTGGTAGGTCGCGCGGTACAATCTGCCGCCCGCCGGGCAGTTCAATTGTCTGGTTCACTGACGTTGCAACCGGAATCATGATCTCGATGTCCATATCCGTCTCTTTGAATTCTGGATCGTGGTAGACCGTTAACGGCGGCGCTGCTCCGTCGATCCCCTGGCTTTGCAGCGCTCCGAAGCACTCACCCAGTACATTGCCAATGTCGTGTGCACTGGCGTGCTGGCGGAGCGCCATCACATGCTGCCCATCAACCTTCTTGATCACTACGTCTTGCTCTGGCATTTTGCCCTCCTGTTCGATCTGCTGTAAGCGATTAGCGACTTGTTGCAGACGTTCCTGTGCCTCTGTCACCTGTTGCCGGAGTTCGGCTTCCTTCAACCGGAACATTGCGCGGAGTTCCGCTGCATTAACCTGCTCATCCAGCAGGCGGGCGATCTCTGTCAGCGACAGCCCGAGGTGTTTCAGTGCCAGGATACGGTTGAGCCGCGGAAGCTGGTCAGCCGAGTAATAGCGATAACTGGTGAACTTATCGACAGTAGTGGGCGAGAAGAGCCCGATCTCATCGTAGTATCGCAGCGTCTTCGCCGGTACGCGGCTGATGCGAGAAAACTCACCGATCTTGAACATCCTTCAACCTCCGAAGGTTTGAATCTAAGGGTAGCGTACACCTTCCAGCCACTGGAATGTCAAGCAGTTCGTACTGGTGGGTTTGCTAGCGAGCACCGGACTGACCAAGGAAGTCACCCGCCGGATGATGCGAGGTCCTTCGCCGCTGGTGAGCGTGCCGCGCCGCTCACGATGAGGGGACGTGCTGCAAATGATCACCACCAGTTTTTTAATGCATTTGCTCGGTATGCGTGTTACAATCCGTTTGCCATGCATTTCACCTAAGTGATGCGCTTAGATGTCAAGTGTCAGCATAGGGTCAGGATACTATTTCTCATCGTGCAGTACATCATGATCAGTCATCCTATGATCGGCATGTTCCGCAGCGACAAGGATTCAGATTAGACGTGTCATCATAACAAAGCACAGGAGACACCGATTACATGTCTACACCAAGTCTTGACGAGACACACGTAGTCGACGACGCATTGCGAATCAGTTGGTACGCTGGAAAAAGTATTGTGTCATATCAGCCAATCAAGAAGACCCCGGATGTCTTGCAGAAGTGGGCTGGCGCAATCCTTGAAACCATCCGCAATTGGCCGGATTCAAATCCCTATCTGGCCCTCCACGATCTCTCCCAGCCGGGGGTCGTTCTGACATATATCGGCATGCTCCAGAATCGTATCCTTAGCATCTCGGTCACGCCCGAAAGCGTCAAACAGGTTGAGGAACACATCGCCACGCGGTCGGGGTTCCGCGCTAAGGTCGCCATTTGCGTCGCCCCAAGTTTCTCAGGGCAACTGGGCATGCTGTTCGCCCAGATCGAAGACCGCACCCCGAATGAACGGCCCATTGACTATCGTGTCTTCATTGACAGAGACGGTGCCCTTCGGTGGTTGGATATGGCGCGGCGCGAAAACCAGGCTGATGCCGCTGAGTGAGGAACAGAAACATGGAGTCCCAACTCGTCAACGGCCGCTATATGCTGCATGATGAGCTTGGTGCGGGGGGGATGGGCACGGTCTATCGCGCAACCGATCGCTTGACAGGGCGCGCAATCGCCATCAAACGACTCATTCCCACCGACGAATGGCTCGACATGATGTCTGCGAGCACGAGCGAAAGCATGCTCTTCTCGCTGGCGCGTGAATTCGAGGCACTTGCGTCGCTGCGGCACCCCAATATCATCAGTGTGCTGGACTATGGCTTCGACCAGCAGAAAAATCCATTCCTGGTGATGGAGCTTCTGCACGACGCCCGGACAGTGATAGACTATGGCGCCGGTACCAGCATCATGACCAAAGCCTCACTCCTGATTGAGATGTTGCAGGCGCTAACCTACCTGCACCGGCGCGGTGTCATTCACCGGGACCTGAAACCTGACAATGTACTGGTCGTTGATGGGACTATCAAGCTCCTCGATTTTGGCTTGGCCGTGAAGGGTGGCCAGCAAACCCGGCTCGAGGGCACCCTGGCCTATACAGCGCCCGAATTGCTTAAGGGGCAGCCTGTCTCGCCGGCCTCCGATCTCTACGCAGTCGGCATCATTGCGTACGAGTTATTCTCCGGGCAGATGCCATTTGAGATGATTGAATTGGAGAGCTTCCTGCTTCAGGTGACCTCGACACCGCCTGATCTTGACCAGTTAGACGCCCCGCCGGCAATCGCGGCAATCGTCGGGCAGATGTTGGCCAAATCCCCGCACGAGCGCCCCAACAGCGCCCTCGATGTGATCCACGCACTGGCCGAGGCAAGCGGCATCGCGCTGGAGGAGACGTCATCAATTCGCGAGAGTTTCCTACAGGCGGCCACCTTCGTCGGGCGTGACGGGGAGATAGCACAGTTGACCGGCGCGCTGGAACAAGCACAGGCCGGACACGGCAGCCTATGGTTGATCGGTGGCGAGAGTGGCGTCGGGAAGTCTCGTCTATTGGACGAGCTTCGCACCCGCGCTCTGATCGAGGGTGTACGCGTCCTGCACGGCCAAGGCGTAGCTAATGGCGGCATGCCCTATCAGATCTGGCGCAATATCCTGCGGCACCTGGTACTGACGACCCAGGTTAGCGACACGGAAGCCGGTATCCTGCGGGAGATTGTGCCCGATATCGATGCCTTGATTGAGCGCGATACCCCGCCGGTGCCCGAGCTGGAAGGCTTGGCTGGTCAACAGCGGCTCCAGTTCACTATTGTCGACCTTGTGAAGCGGCAGACCCAGCCCCTGCTGCTCCTGCTGGAGGACTTGCACTGGGCCGCCGAGAGCCTGGAACCGCTGAAATTGGCGTTCAATCAGATCGCGGGTCAGCCGGTCCTCATCGTTGGAACCTATCGTGATGACGAAAACCCAGATCTGCCCCAGGAGATCGGCGATGTCAACCGCCTCAAACTTGAACGCTTGACCACCGAGGCCATCGAAACCCTGAGTACATCCATGCTCGGCGAAGGCGGCGCGCGCGAGGGTGTCATTTCCCTGCTGCAGCGCGAAACAGAGGGAAATGTATTCTTCCTGGTTGAGGTCGTGCGGGCACTAGCTGAAGCGGCCGGGGGCCTGGAAGACATTAGCCACATGACGCTGCCCCGTGGGGTGTTTGCCGGGGGAGTTCAAGAGGTTGTCCGCCGACGACTGGACAAAGTTCCCGCGCCTTTCCAGCCCTTGCTCAAGACAGCCGCTGTGGCCGGGCGCCAGCTTGATCTCGATGTGCTGGTCCGGCTGGCGAATAGCGTCAGCCTGACCGAGTTCCTGACCGCCTGCCAGAACGCAGCTGTTCTGGAAGTCCGTGAGGACCAATGGCGCTTCTCGCATGACAAACTGCGCGAGTCGCTGCTGGTTGATATGCTTCCGGATGAGCGATCAGCCCTGCACCGGCAAGTGGCCGAGGCCACTCAGGCCACCTATCCAGGAGCGGATGAATATGCGGGTGTACTGGCCGATCACTTTCAGGTCGCGGGGGACACTGAACAGGAAATCCACTACGGACAGATCGCCGCCAAGCAGGCGATCGATCTTAGTGATTTTACCGCTGGGCTACGCCGCGTGGAGCGCATCCTCGCTTTGCTGCCGGATACTGCACACGATGCCCGGCAGTACAACTCCTTTTTGGCAGCCAAGTGCCACCAGGAACTGAGCAACTATGAAGACGCCACCCGGTTGTATGCTGAGAGCCTGGGATTGGCACAGGAAGCCGAGAATACCATCGGTGAGGCTGAGATTCACCTTGGCCAGGGCGAAGTGGCATTTCGCCAGGGAAATTACTCCCTGGCGATGTCAACCACCAATCTCGGGCTGGCAATGTTCCGCGCCCTTGGGCACCAGGGAGGAATAGCACGCAGCCTGCTCCATCTGGCAAGCGCCCACATCCGTCTCAACCAGTACACCGAAGCCAAACAATATCTACAGGAAAGCCTTGAGATTGCGCGCGCGACGAATGACCAGGCCCATACGATTCTGGCGCGGCTCAACCTGGGCGTACTCGCGGCCGAGGTATTTGACTATGAAACGGCCTTGGTGCACTATCGCGAGGCCCAGACCCTGGCGATGGAGCTTGGCGACCGCTTCTTCCTGGCACGCATTCTGGTAAATTCTGGCCGGGCTGCCATGACATTTGGGAATTTCGAAGAGGCGTTGTCTAGTCTGACGCAAGCGCGCGACTTGCTGGGTGCCATCGGGAACCGCTATGGCGTTGCCGTGACCCTGATCAATCTTGGGCACCTTTCCGTCATTCTAGAAGACTATGATGCTTCGCGGGCGTATCTTGATGAAGCACTGCGCATCAGTCGCGAAATCGGCGGCCAATATGTGGAAGCCGTAGTGCTGAGCCAGCTCGGCGACGTCTGCGCGGCCCAGGATGAGCTGTCTACCGCAGAAGAACACTACCGGAATGCCCTGGCCATCCGTCGCAGCATTGACGACATGCGAGGGATCGCCAATTGTCTCAAGAAACTGGGTGCCCTTTATCTTGACCAAAATCAGCCAAAGGCCGCCCGACAGTATCTCGCGGAAGCGTTGCAGACGGTGCAGTCGCTCGATGCATCGGTTGTGTTGCTGGATATTCTCGGCGAGTGTGCGCGCCTGTGCTGGCAGCGCGAGCAGATGGTGCTCGCAGCTCAGATCATGGGTTACATCGACCAGAATGCACCCGACAACGCGGAATTGGAGCAGGCGCTGGAAAAGAACCGAAAGACTGTGGCGGCCGCCGTCGAGGCTTTTCCTGCGGACTTCGCCAAGGGGCAGACTATGAAGCAGGATGCGTTGCTCAACTTCCTGCTGGAGCAGGTCCTAGTCGATTAGCCGGTTAGTACTGCTCACTGCTATCGGTGTCTCTAGTACAATGAAATACTCTAACCCCGTTCTGCCACCGGTGATCAATTCCCCGGTCCACGTACCAATTTTGACACTGCAGGGCACATCGTCTTTCAGATGCTGCCGGCAGATCGGCGCCGGGGAGACTTTGAGATTAACTTCCCAAAGATGTGGTGATCGCCATTCGGGTACGATCAAGATCAAAAACCGCGCGTTGATTGGTCTGCATCAAACGTGTTGCGATCTGTAGAGCCTGTTGTTCAGTAAGGTATTCCGCATCAATCTCGCTCTGTAAAGCCACAGTTAGCCAGTGCCTGGCTTGTGCAGCGAAGCCGACAGCCTCCGTCGGCCAGTGACAATCTCCTCCAAACATGAACAGTTTATTTAAAGGCAACCCGTGCAAAGCGCGTCTCACAAACTCAGCCGCATGATAAGGATTGATACTCCATGACCAGCACATATCGATATAAGCGTTGGGAAAGTGTTTCGCTAAAGCAATGAGTTCATCACTATATGGGTAAGCAATATGCATCAAAACGAAAGTGGCTGCTGGATATTGCGCCAGAAGGGGCGCCAAATATGCAGCCCGGGTGCGATCGGGTTCATAAAATCGCCTATGGCCTGCAAGGTATCCTGTGTGGATCTTTACTGGAAGATCGTATTGAATTGCTTGCTCAATCCCTCTGGCCAGGCACCAATCCCCAAGGCATAGTCGATCTGCTTCATTGAGAGGTGATCCTGAAAGAAATCTTTGCAGGGCCTTTTCTGCATCTGTATCATCGCGCAGTTGCCAGGCTAATGTGCGTTCGTAAGCATGTTGGCTCTTTATGGCAATGGCCATGGCTCCATATTTTGAGAATAGTCCAGCAATTGCAGTGTGTAGTGTGTCGAGGTCAATAAGGGTAATGCCTGTTTGTTGCTGCAAGGCCTCGATATGAAATCGCGCTCCTACAAAGTGTACCCATGATAGATCATAGAGAAAGAACTCTGGGCCAGAAAGATCGGGGAGGCATTCCCAAAGATAATCATCAATCTGGACATGATCCAGATTGGCGACATCGCGCAGCAAATTCAGCCGCTCTCCGGGCTTCCGGATTTCCAGATTTCTTTGCGCAGCGCTTTCGATTGTTTCGAGGGTAATCTCATCCATACCATAGACTGTCTTCGCCATGTAGCGCACCGCCTCTCCATACCCGGTATGCTGGCAGAACTGCCAGGCACTTTCGACACCAGCCCACCGAGCCTCAATATCGGGATTGCCGCTATCTAGCAAACGCACGACGCTATCATGTGAAGCACCTGCGACAACGAGTTCATCACCTATATACATCCCAAACAAATCCCCCAGCACATCTGGCCCGTTGTTCACGTAATGATCTTCCTTGTGCAGGTGTTCATGGGTATCTATGATCGGGGTCTCTGCAATGTGTTTTGCTAGATCAGAATTCATCTATTCTTGTCCTTTCTCGACTGCGTAGGAAATCCTCTCGGTGGCGCTGTGGCAGGCAAAACACAGTCTGAGGTCAACATCCTGCCATGCCTATCAGCCGAGGAAAAGTCCCCCGAACGTGCCCGATCTTACGCAGGACATGGTGCATAGTCGTCACATCAGGTTGCGCTCTGAAACCATCATGATCTCTACGTGGCTATGGCTTCTGAGGCAGCGAAATATCAGTATAGGGCCTCTTGGACGTCCCATCGCTCCCAAAACGCCATCGTATTACTTCCCTCCCTGGCATCCGTGTTCTCGGGCGCTCCAAAAGCTGACCGCTCAACCGTTTGGCATTTTTCGATTTTGTGGCAGCTTCATGATCACAAAGACCTCGTTTCGGCTGTTTAGTGGCTTACTTCCCGGCCTACTTCGAGGTCCTCATCTTTGTTTTGTGCGCGGCTGTCATCCCAAATTCGAGATGGCTTAAGTAGACTTCTTAGCCACCATTTGAGGTCGTCTCCCCGTTCGCCTGTTGAACGGCCTGGATCAAATCGGCCTCGACAAATGGCTTGATGATATGCGCAGCTGCCCCCAGATTGGCACTGCGTGATGTATCGTTTTCCAGACTACACACCAGCACCGGGATTCCGGAGTTCGCCTCACCTGTGGTCAATTGCTCCAAGAGTTACCACCCATCGGATTCGGGCAGATTAATGTCCAGCAGGATCAAATCGGGTTGATGCAACGCGACGCGCTCGTCGATTTTCGCCGGGTCCGTCTCGCCAATGACTTCCCACCCTGCTTTGCTCAAGCACCTACGATAGAGATTTATCATTTCAAGCTCGTTATCCACCGCGAGCATCGTTCGGCGCTTGGGACGCACCGGAAGCGTCTTGTCAGCATCATTCATCATCCGTGGCGTTACCGGGGCCAGTTCGACAGTGTCCCGTCCTGATACTTGAATGCTTTGCACAGCAACGGGGGCACTGTCTTCTCCCCCACCCTCTTCGGCCGGTGGCGGCTCTATGGGAACGCTGACGAAGAAGGTCGAACCCGTACCAACCTCGCTCTCAAGCCACAGGGCGCCCCCCTGAAGCTCAGCCAACGAGCGCGCCAGGGGCAACCCCAGACCCGTGCCTTCAACCGAACGCGTTGTGGAGTTGTCGACCTGTTGGAACGAAGCAAAGATACTTTCCTGATCTTCCTGAGCAATGCCAATCCCTGTATCTGCCACACTGACGAGAATCATTGTCCGGTCATCCTCGGATGATGCCGTGGAGAAGGTGCTGACCGTGATGCTCCCCTCGTGGGTAAACTTGGCGGCATTCGATACCAGGTTGAACAGGATCTGGCGCGTACGGAATTCGTCGCCAAAGGCCTGCGGCAGATCGTCCTGGATTTCGGTATAGAGCTGGATGGGCTTGTCTTTGGTCAAGCCTTTAGCACTTGACATCACACCTTTCACCACGGCAGCCAAGTCAAAGTACTCTTTGACAAGCTCCATCTTGCCGGCTTCGATCTTGGCTTGATCCAGGATGTCGTTAACAAGCCCGAGAAGGTGCTTGCCGCTGTCATGGATGGTCTGGATATCCTGGAGTTGCATATCGCTGATAGGGCCATCAATGCCCTTCAAGATAACTCTTGAGAAGCCAATAATCGAGTTCAGAGGTGTCCGCAATTCGTGACTCATTGCGGCCAGGAAGTTCGTCTTAAGCTGATCGATCTCCCGTAGACGCTCATTGGTCGCCTGTAGCTCCTCGACGAGCTGGGCACTCTGGATAATCGCCGAGAGTGAGGTACTCAGAGTCTGCAACAGGCGGAGATCATTGTTATCGTATTGGCCAGGCCGCGCGGCTTCGATACCCATCACGCCAATGAGCCGTTCACCCAGCGCCAGCGGAACGTAGATCCCACTACGGCTATGGGTCAACCACGGGAAGAAACGCCGTTCCTCCTTGAAATCCCTAATAATCATAGGATCCTGAGCAGCCGCCACATTGCCAATTACGCCCTGGCCCACAGGGACGCTTTCATCGGTATCAACGAAACGATAGGCAACACCGTCGTCCTGCGGCTCAGCAATGACCACAACCTCTGCGTTCAGGAGATCCTGTTCCGGGTCATGGAGGAAAATGCCTGTCTCGTGGCCATTCAGCTGACGGATCAACACGGTAGCCACGGTCTCTAGCGCTTCCAGGAGCCCCCCGGAAACAGCCGCGGTTGAGGTTGCATCAAACAAAAATGCCATATCAGCGCCACGCTGCTGCGAGATCTCGAACAGCTCGGCGTTATCAATCGCAATAGC
>JAADYW010000089.1 GCA_010092845.1 Chloroflexota bacterium | reverse complement strand
GGTCTGTATCCGGGGAGTGTTCCCCGATTTCATTGGACAAGCTGAAGGGAAGCCGAGGGGTAGTGAACATCGCATCCATAAGCAGTCGGATATTGCTCAAGCGTTGCGTGGGCGCCACTTCTTCGTTCTGCCTGGTGGTTCGGTTGGATTGTCCGGCAAGCGCCAAAGTCAGCGTACCTGTACCACTAGAAGCCCCTAGATCGCCACGGATTTCGCTACGAGACTCATTGCTCTGGGTCAGCGTGTAACTTAAAGTGCCTGCATCCACCTGGTTTTCGATTAAGGGGATGGGCAGACTGGTTGGCAGGGCCTCACTGAGGAATGAGGGCGGCGTGGCCGGCTCTTCTGATAGCCCTTCTGGGTAGCGTCCACCATTTTGTGACACCAGGGGCGAACCATCAGAAGGTTCATCATCGTTATTTGTGTACTCGTCGTTGAAGGACTTGATGTTGGACTTGGCCGCAGCGATGAGTTCTTCGAAGATCAGCGCATCTTCGGGGAAGGCGGCGATACCGATGCTCATCTTAATGCGAAGCGTTATGCCAAGCAGTTTGTAGATCTCATTTGCCATCTCGGTGGCTTGGTCGAGATTAGTCTCGGGGAAGCAAAGGACCAAGTCATCATGATACAGGGACAGAATGTCATCGGGGTAGAGGACTTGTTCGATAGTGCGAGCAATACGTCCCTGAAGGTAGCGCTTCTCCAGTGCAAGCTGCAGATCGAGTTGCTTTTGCAGGCTTACCTCTGACTTCTTGACTGACGATATATCAAGGAATAACAGCGCGGTCGGATGCAGGAAGCGCCGGGCCCGGAAGAGTTCTCGGTCAATCTGTGCGATGCCTTCATCCTGCGGTAAAACGCGCGAATTGCTGGCTGTCAGGGCAGTGTTTTCAACAACGTTCTCGAACTCGGTGACCGTTGAGGATACGAGCCGGGCCAGCGCAATCGTGATTGCAATCGCAACAATCTCGATGATCGTTGTGTAGACGAATATTACGTCAGTCGTCAGATTGCCAATGATGAACCCGAAGGCTAGATAAACGCCAATACCTGGAATAATAAGATAGGACGGGTGAACATGGCTCAGGTCAGGGAACATGAGGATGACAACTGTGAGCACCGCGGCGTATACATACACCGGCGAAGCAAGGTCAATATTGCTAATGCCAACAATATCTGGACGCTCCAGATTAAACAGTAGCGTTAGCCAGATAGCTAGATTGATAAGTATAAGACGGAATCGAGCCATATACCTGTCCCCCTTGTCCATGATTTTGCATCAATGTTAGCGTTAGTCGTCCTATGACAGATTATAGGATAGAAGACCCGTGATCTCGCCAATATTTACGTTCTTAACAAGACTTATGCTTTTAGGGGAAAATTCACAAACGGCTTATTCAAGCTATTTGCTATAAGCATTGGTAGCCTTGGACCTTCAACGGGCGATTTCGTCCTCTGTGGCAGCGAATGCTGGGGATATAGCGACCATGGCCAGGGGGGGGCCGTTTCGAACCCACAACTGGGGCTTGAGAAGCCCGGGTAGAATGAGCTCGACGTGAAATCCGTAAATTTTCTAGGGATGGTGACCGCTCCTTTCAGCCAATTTGCTCGCGTCGGTATGGTGCGAACTTGGCTTGATTAAACTCGAAACAGGGCTATTATTGTTGTATGAATCGGTTCTATAAAACTGAAGACGATGACCTGCGCCACATTTTCCAGGGTTTCAAACTGGCAAAAATCTCGTAACATGAAGGATGTGCTATATTGTTCGATCGGGTGAAGTAGCCAACTTGCCCGAAAAGGAAAACAATCTTAGAGTGTATAATGGTCGCATTGGCTGCAACAAGCGCTGCTTGTGGAAGCCGATGTCGATCGTTTCTGTCAGCGCCATAGCATTGGACTATCGGGCTTGATGGCGCACTTGTTGTGATGGTGCGCGCCGCCGGGTAGTTGATAGGGTGA
Source organism: Chloroflexota bacterium (assembly GCA_010092845.1). Taxonomy (GTDB): domain Bacteria; phylum Chloroflexota; class Anaerolineae; order Aggregatilineales; family J027; genus J027. The sequence goes on along the minus strand of JAADYW010000089.1, from coordinate 4,978 downwards.
TTAACGCATGGAATTGAGGCAGTACGTATATATCCTCTTAAGCAAATGGTGGATTATTCTGCCATTAGCCTTGATGGGATTCACCTATTCGCTAGTGTTCAGCTATTCACAGACACCAACTTATGAAGCGGCGTCTACTTATGTGACTCGACTAGATACAGCATTGTCAGACGACCTGGACACTACGATCTTTGGCGTCGAAACGCTGACAGGGCGCGAGCGCATCTTTGTGACCTATTGTGAGTTGATGACAAGCAAGGCAGTTCGTTATGATGCGTATCGCCTGATGAATCTCGATCCTGTACAGGTTGATCTTGAAGCAGTTGATGAAGACTATGATGTCACATGCGCGAACCTACCTGAGACCAACGTCTTGCTGCTGACAGTGCGCGGCCCATCGCCAGAGTTTGTGGCGCGCCTCAATGAGGCGGTCGGGTTGACGGGGAGTGCGCGCGCCAATCGCTTGTACAGCTATTTTCCCCTCGAAAACCTGGATCCGGTTGATCTTGAAGAGGATCCGGTCGCCCCTGGCTATGTTCAGAATGGTGTCCTGGGAGGGGCCCTCGGCCTGGTCGTTGGGATTACGCTGGCCTTTGCGATCGAATACTTCCAGAGTCCATCCAAGCGGCTTGAACAACTCTCGATCCGCCACCCTCAACTGGGCATTTACAACCAAAGATACTTCCGCCAACGCTTCGAAGAAGAAATCAACCGCGCCTATGCCCGTAACCGGCCGATTAGTATGGCCTTGCTTCAACTGACGCCAAACGAGGACTTCGAACTTTTGCCGGAAAGCGTCCAGGTAGCCCTCACTCGCGCCGCGGCGCTGATGATCCAGGATACGCTCTCGCAAGGGGCGATTGTGGCCTACATGCGCCCGCGGACGTTTGGGATCTTGCTGGCCGAGACGCCAGGTGATGAAGCCCGCCGCACACTGGAGAAATTGCATACGATCCTCCGCACCCAAACATTCGAGAGCGGGGGCTATGTCTCAGGTTTTGTGGCCCGGAGCGGGCTGGTGGTCAGTAGCGGCAACGCGCTTAATTATCAAGAGATGCTGGATAAAGCCAGCGAGGCCTTGAAGCGGGCTGACGCCACCGGCGAGAACTCTATTTACATCATTCGTGCCATACCGCAGCCGTTTGTTATGCCTCAGCAAGACGCCGATGATGATTTCGATAGCTTCGATGATTATTCGGCATATGACGATCTTGGCTGGGACTCTACGGGCGAGGAACCCGCCCTGGTCGCCGGAGATACCGAGCCGGTCACCGTTCCGGAGGGTTATCAAGGCGAAGTGGTTGACCATTCTGCACAGACACCTGAGATGGCAACCGGAGAGGACACGGCTTCGTCGGTTGAAGCAGCGCCAGAAGGGAGTTTCCTGCGCCGCTGGATCCGCGGAAGCGGCAATATTCCGGATGAGGCGCAGGGTGAGCGTAATGAGGACGACAGGTAGCCCGGTCGTTTGCTAAGCCCTAGGAGATTATGAACCACATTGTTGCCAACACTGTTGAAACGCTTAGGACAAGGTCTGGAAACACCATGCTTCGCTCAAGAGCGCTAGAATTCCAACAAGTCTTGCAGCCTGCTATGTTGCTACTGCTTGGTCTGGCGATTGTCATGGCTGGTAGTTTCACCATTGGCTTCACCGACAAAGGCTTGTGGGTGCTTTTCGGTATTGTCGCTGTGATTATCGGTGCTGGGATAACGGTACGGCCTGAAATCGGTTTGTACATCCTGGTGTTCTTCATTTTCACCAATATGTCTGACGTTCTTGAGGTGACATTTGGCATTCCCAGTACCAACAAGCCTCTGGTGGCGCTGCTGTTTGTGGGGACGCTCGCTAATCTGGTTGTGTTGCACCACAAGCCCTTGATTTTTCGTACGACGGAGATCGCTGTTCTCGGCTATGGTATCGTTGTTGCTCTTTCCCTGTTGTTCGCTGAGATCCGTCAGGGCATGCTCTCAGTCATGCTGGACTGGGCCAAGGACTTCGCGATTTTGCTGATTATTGTCCAGCAATGTACCAATGAGCGGGTCTGGAAGAATATGCAATGGACACTCGTCGCATCGGCTGGTTTTGTTGCGTTGCTGAGCTGCTATCAGGTCTTGACCGGTGACTATAGCAATGACTTCTATGGCCTGGCGAACGCGCCGGTGCACGAGATCACTGAGGGTTTTGATAGCACCCGCGTGACCGGCCCGCTTGTTGATCCCAACTACTATGCGATGATCCTGTTGATTGCCTATCCCATTGCTGGTTACAGGCTGCTGACGGACAAGAGCCAGGTCCTGAAGTTGTTGGCTGGGGTGGCCTTTCTGCTCATCGCGGCGACGATTCTCTTCACCTATTCCCGGGGTGGGTTTCTGGCGCTTGTGGTGGTTACGATATTGGCTCTGCGAGAACGCAAAATGGACCTCATTCGAATCGGCGGGTCGGTGGCTATTATCACGGTAGTGATGCTGCCGGTTCTGCCTAAGGGGTTTACCGACCGCATGCTCACACTGACGGATATCTTGCCTGGAGATTTGAGTATGCAGACCGAGTCGTCGTTCCGAGGGCGAACTAGCGAGGCATTGGTCGCCACCCAGATGTTCTATGACCGCCCGATATTGGGTGTAGGGCGCGAGAATTATCCTGAAATGTATCTGGACTATTCATCCCGCTTAGGGCTGGATGATCGTCTGGAAGATCGAGAAGCACACAGCATGTATCTTGAGGTTGCCGCTGAGACCGGCATCCTCGGGGTTCTGAGTTTTGGTACGATGTTAGTGGTTGTGTTTGCCGGCATACAGAAAGCGAAACGCGACCTGCGTGCTGCTGAGCGCGAAGATCTTGTTCCCTGGGTATCCGGAGCAGAATTTGCACTCGTTGGCTATTTGATAGCCAGTATATTCCTGCATGCCGATTATGCGCGCTACTTCTGGTTGACGGTGGCGTTTGCTGTTTCCACAGGTGTTATCGCGCATGCACAACTGAACCAATATCAGCAACGGAAACACGAAGAGCAGTTAATGCGGAATGAGTTGCTTTAGGTTGATTGTCAAGTGGTGAGATTAATGAGACGGATCGCATCTATGGGTTACGCAAAACTAATCATGGGGTTGGTGCTATTGGCTGCCCTCGCGGGCGCAGGTGTTGTTCTGACGTCGCGTTCAGCCAACGCCACCTTGGCCCAGAATCCCGAGATACCAACGCCTGTCCCGGGTTGTGAGCCTTATCACCCGGTGTTCAACACCGTTAACATCCGGGCGTGTGCCAATTCTGGCTGTAGTGTGGTTGACCAGGTTTCTGCTGGGACAACGCTATGTGTTCGCGGCGAGGCGGATAACTCCAACTGGCTGCAGGTAGATTTGACACCGCTGGACGGAAACTCCGATTTCAGCTACGTGAGCCGCAGCGTTGTTGCTCCGGGGGTTGCTTCCGCGCAAGATTTGAACGTTTGCCAGGGCTATCTGGTGGCAGCAGAGAGCGCGACACTATATCAGTGTGCAGACACCAATTGCAAGGCGTTGGGTCAATTGCCTCAATACGGTTGGGTGTGCGCTTATGACTATGGCGGCGATTATGCTGGCTGGTTATATGCTCAGGATTCTGATCTTGGTACCAATGGTTGGGTCCAGGCGAGCTTGATGGAGCGCACCAGCACCACGAATACGGCCCCGCAAGCCGCAGCTACTTCGCCCAGCAGCGGCGCGGCTGGCACATCTTCGGGGAGCCAGACTACAACCCAGGGGCTACCAACGATCACCCCAGCTGCCGCGACGCTCACTGCACTTGATCCTTTGCCGGCCTGCCAGGTTTATCATGTTGTGGCTGATGGTGCGCAGGCCCGGACGTGTGCGGGTGCCAATTGTCCTGTTGAGAGCTATCTGCAGAAGGATGAGCTTCTCTGTATTCGCGGCATCACGGATAATCCCCGCTGGTTCCTGGTCGATCTCTATCCCGATGATGAAACCTCTGTGCTCTATGCAATTGATAGCGAATCGATTGCCCCTGGCGAGCCTAGCTTGGAGCCAGAATACTGTGAACCGTGGGAAGTCACTACCAATTCTCGCCCGAACCTGCGCAGTTGCCCGAGCCTGACATGTCCGATTGTTAGCACACTGTCGCCGGAGGATTGGATCTGTGCGGTCGATTTCGGCGGCCAGTACTTTGAGTGGGTATACGCCTATGTACCAGATCAGCAAATCAATGCCTGGATCCACGGGAGTATCATTCGTGAGATGCAGATCGAGGGTACGCCGACCGATATTCCTGGTACACCCACCGTTGACCCCGATACTGCCGAGCCCTCAGTCACCGCAACGCCCTCACCGACGTTGACGCCCACTGTCCGCGTGTTTGGCGGCACGCCTGAGGTGATTCCTTCGGCTACGCCTAGTTCTTCCGAGCCGGAGGCAACACTGACACCGTCGGCTACACTTGGTCCAGTCTGCCTGAACTACGTGGTCGCGGTGGCAGTCGCGAATGTGCGCAGTTGTCCGTCGACCAACTGCGATGCTGTAACGCAGTTGAACCGGAACGCGCCAGTTTGCGTCATTGGGCCCGCTCCGAACCTTGAGGATCTGTGGCTGGTGGTCGACCTTGATCCCAATGACCCGAACAATGCCGAAGCTTTCATGAGCCAGACCGTTCTGACGCCTGACGAGAGCAGTACGGCAACACCGACGCCGAGCCCCACTTCGCCCGTGAATGAGCTTGGCACTCCCCAGCCGACCGGAACGCCGCTGCCCGCTAGCCCGACGCCGATCTTCACCCCAGAGCCGACAAGCCCCCCTGCTGGTGATCTACTCGCCCAGGAACTCACCATTGGTGAGCTTGGCGTGAATAGGACGATTGAACTACGCTCGCCACAGGGCGCGAATCGTTTCCGCTTCCAGATCCCGGCGAATTGGTTCCCTGATGGCTCGAATATCCTGTACCTGAACATCAACTACACTGAGAATCGAAGCGGCGTTTTTGTTCAGGGGG
>JAADYW010000011.1 GCA_010092845.1 Chloroflexota bacterium | reverse complement strand
CGTCATTGCAGTTGGGAACGCCATCCCCGTCGGAATCGGTATCGGGTGTACCACAGCCGCAGACACCGGGCGCAGTCTTATGGGGGTCGTTGTCGCAGCCGTCATTGCAGTTGGGAACGCCATCCCCATCTGAGTCGGTATCGGGGGTGCCACAGCCGCAGACACCGGGGGCAGTCTTATTAGGGTCGTTCCGACACCCGTCATTGCAGTTGGGAACGCCATCCCCATCTGAATCGGTGTCACGTACGCCGCAGCCACACAATCCGCCGGTCGTCTTGTTGGGATCATCCGGGCAACTATCACGGCAGTCTGCTGTGCCATCACCATCACGATCAGTTGCAGGCAGACAACCGCATTCGCTAGGCCAGACCATTTCAGAGTTGTCTGGGCAGCCGTCTTCAGAGTTGACCACCCCGTCGCCATCACGGTCATTCGGGTTGCTGCCTTGTGATGAACTCGGCGTATTGGTGCGCGTTGGCCGAGGGGTTCTTGTCGGACGTGGCGATGGGGTAGGTGTGGGGGTTGGAACGTAACCTGCCGCACAGCTTTGCCCAATGATGGCGCCAGGTGCGAAGAACCGCGAGAGCAGAGCATCGTATCTAGCGGCATCTTCGATGGCGATGTCACCCGAATCGACGATCTCCAGGTCAGAGCCTGAGATCTCGAGATCAATACGGTTTCCTGCTTCAAGGCGTACGTATTCCCCGCCACGCTCCAGGGTATAGCTACAGGTGCCATCATAGCAAGCCACCTGTACCAGGTCATCGACCTGTTGGACCGACATACACGAACCACGTACATTGAAGCGTGCACGGGGCGCTGCTTCAACCTCGACCTCGGTTTCGCGGTTTTCGTACCCTTTGGACTGGACAAAGATATCGCCGCCATTGTGCAGCAGAAAATTAACTCGCTCGTTGGTGATATCGAGGATCTGGCCACTCGTATTTGGCTCGAAGTAGAAGTAGATGAATCGCTCCGCTGTGATTACGTTTCCAACAGAAACGTATAGTGGCTCGTCGCCGGCTTCGACTTCTGCAAATTCCTCCAGAGGGCCACTGGAGCCGTCGGCCTGAACGATATATCCAACCTGGCCCGGCGCTAGGGTGGGCAAGGCCGTCGGTGAGGGGGTGATGGTTGGCGAGGGGGTAAATGTTGGCGAGGGTGTCGGAGTGTACGATAACTCGATAATTCTGAGCTGGGTGGCGGTCTGTTGGTCACTTTGGAGGGCTTGAAGCTCGCTCTCCAGTTCCTTCTTCTCGGCATCGTCCTGGCCAGACATGACAAAAACAACCGCCAGGATGGCAATCAGGACGGCGACAAGCCCTGGAATCACGTAGAGCATTGGTGACCGCCGCGTTGGGTCAGTCGAACGCCGCTTCTTGGAGTCGGCAAATATCAAGGCGATCGAGACATTGTCATGGGTGCCTCGCCGCAAAGCATAAGTCAGAAATAGCCGCGCTGTGCGTTCTACATCGTTGTCTAGAGCGTGCGCAATGAATTCTTCGTTACGCACGTAGGGAAGATTATCCTCGCCTAGATCAGTCAGGCCATCGGAACAGGCAAACAACGTATCGCCTTCTTCCAGTGCGATACCGGCCTTGCCACGTTCGTGGGCCTGATCAACGCCCGGAGCGTTGTAGTAGAAACCAATATCGACTTCAACCTCAGCAGCAATACCAATGGCGCGGGTAAGATGATAGGCGTTCTGAAGGGCAAAAGCCTGTTCAGGCGTGGCCTCTCCCCGCCAGATCATCTCGTTAGCCACATTGTGATCGGTATTTAGCCGCTTTAGATCGCCGTCGCGTACCAGATAGATGCCACTGTCACCGACACTGGCAATATACAGCCGGCCATACGGAGATTGACTATCATGGTGGATTGCCATTATGGCAATCGTCGACTTGCCAGAAGTTGAATCGTTGAAGACTTTTGTATTCGCTTCCTGGATCGCCTGGGTCAGCATCCGTGGCACGATCGTATCGGTGCTACGCCGCATGAAATCAAGGGTGGTGTTGGCTGTCATGAACGCGGCTCGCTCACCAGATTGCACGCCGCCAACACCGTCACATACCACGCCAACAGTGAGATGAAGTCCGCCGGCGGTAACGAACTCCTCGGTGGTGGAGTAGTCCTCAAGAATATCCCGGGGACCTATATCGGCGGCTGCAAAAGATGATAAATAAGTTCTTTCTTCCATATAACTTCTCCTGCGGATCCGGTGTGTGTGCACCTGACCGGCTGCTATGCCTTTAAGTGCTTACTGTTGTTGGCTGCCACGTCAGCCTGACTAGGTTACTGTGGTCGCCAATCATGCTCTAGAGACGGCCACAGCAACACATCAAGTTGGCTTCAGTATACGCTGAATCCCGCTAGTAAAGCGACTTACCAACCGGCCCCAGCGTTGCCAAACAATTCCTCTCCCTTTCCCCTGACGTCAATTGCCTCCATCAAGCCAGGAATCGTCATCCTGAACTCTGGGCTCCCAATCGTCCTGTCGAGGTTGGGGCGACCTGCTACCGTAGGTCCCCCGGCCAGGCGACGGTGAGCTGGGTGGCGGCGAGCTGCCCCATCCCTGGCTACTTGATGGCGGTGGCCCCGACGGAGCAGGTGGTACATTAGAAACGGGATCCATATCAATCCGCGTTTTGCCGGGCGTCACCGGTGGTTGGTAGTTGGCGCGTGGCATGAAGCGAAACTGGATTGAAGAGCCGGGATCCTTCCCGAGTTGGATCGTCTCCTGGCCACGGAGTGGGGGCTCGATGAGCTTGCCGATATCCACGCCATTGACAAAGGTGCCATTGGTGGATCCCTGATCGATAATGTAGTAGGCATTATCGCGAAAACCGATAATACAATGGCGCGAACTCACGTTGTCAAAACCTGGGGTGGTGAAATTAATGCCGGGGCCAACTTCGCGCCCAATCGTGAACTGGTCACTGTCAATAGGGATCTGGCGCCCTGTGTCCGGCCCATTGAGGATTTGCAGATGTCCGTAGATTTTCTGACTGCTGGCCATGGTCTGGCCGATGTCGCCACCTGATACACTCATAGCTGGCATCGTCTTATTGAAGCTGCTGCCATAGCCATCATCATAGTAATCATCCACGGCTTGCCGCCGGCGCTGTCGGAGCATCAAAAAGCCGAATCCCGTTACCAACAGGGCAAAAAATGCCGCCACGATCGCCACCCCGAGTATGAGCATCGAGTTGTCATCAGACTCTTCTGTGCTTGCGGCTGAGGCAGCCTCGGCTTCCTCAGGCGGTGGCCCTACAGTACCAGTATCTAAGCCGCCTGCAGCATCCAGCCGAGGCGTTGGCTCAGTGTTACGGGGTGGGCGAGTAGGTCGTGGTTCCAGGACACCACCTTCTTCGGGAACGTTCAAGACGATGGTGGCATCAATAACCGCGCTTTCGCCGCTGCGATTGTATTCATCGGTAACCTGGACCTGAAAGGTCACCCCTGCCCGTTCATTGCCTGGCGGCTGCATCGCTTCAATTGGCACCAAATCCCATGCCAGAACCATCGTGCCTCCGGAGCCAACCTCAGGCTCTGGGATGACCTGAGAAACCTCGTCTCCGTTGATCAAGGTGGTTAGGGTTACTTGCGTAATATCGCGCTCGAAGCCATCCGGAAAGCTCACCTCTACCTGGATGTCCTGCAGCTCCGGCGTAAAACCGGTAATCTGGTTGCCTTCAATGATTGGCTCCCGGACGACCTCTGCGCCACTTGCTGGATCGGTGATCTCGACCTGGGGATCCTGTAGTTCGGGCCCCTGATAGGTGAAACTCGCCGCAGCGCTAGCGCCATCTATGTTTACGCTAAGCTGGACTGTGTGTTCACCGCTGGTCGCGTTTAGGCTGTTGTAGATGATCTGATAGAGCGTACGGCTGGACTGAATGGCGTCGAAAACGCTGGTTACGCCTGCCAAGGAGCCACCCTGATATTGAGCGAAGAGGCCGCCGCCTTGCTGTGCAACGGCCTCAAAATCTGTGGCGAAACGTGCTCTACTGCTAAGGTCGTAGGCGTGAATCGTGTGAATTTGTATGCCCTGTTCCTGCCAGATACGCTGGGGAAGCTGCTCAACTTGATTGGGGCGATTAAAAACTGAACCTACAACCAGGATATGGTTGGCTGCCTGATCGGCCGAAAACTGCTCGAGATGCTCTGCCGCCGCTTCGATGCCAGGCTGGGACGAGTTGTATCCACTGTTTGATGGCAGATTGTTCAGGATCTGCTGAATATCTGGCAGCGTTTCCCCGGTTCGGAGACGGTAGTTGTCTTCGGTTTGGGTGACTATGGCCACCCGGTCCCCGTCGCGATAGTAGGCCTCGTTCTGGAAATAGTTGTTGAGTACTGTGCGGATGAGATCAACATCTGTGCCTTCGGATAGATCAACCACCACCACAAGGTTGATGGGCATCGCCTCACTGGTTACGGTGAGTCCCTCATGATCCTCATTAATCGCGAAATTCTCTTCGGTAAGCTCACTGACGATGGTGGGCCCTTGTTTAACCTGTGCCAGCAGATTAACTTGGGGGAAATTCGCATTGGCGAACAGAATATCAATTTCGAGCGGTGGGGGATCTTCCTGAGCGCCAGTCGGTATGAGATGGGACGGCAGGAGGTACAGGGCTATAAGAAATGCAAGTAAAAAACGTATTACAATAACTAGCCTACGCTGTCCCATCATTCGACCTCCGCTAGTGATTTGCTTCCAGGGACCGACGGTTGTTGGATACTTGTAAGAAGCGTATTTTCAGTTTCAAGTGTATTGCCGACCTGAAACGATTTCAAGCGACTGGTGTTTTTTCAACCAGGCGTGATGGCGGTTGTGTTTAGACATTCGTGAAATTTTTGGAGTAACCATTGTGCTAATTTGATAGAATAGATCATGGACGCATGAGAATATCGTTCTATAATCGAATCAGTATATTGATCGGACGGACCTGAAGCGTAATCACCTATGCGTAACCTTGAGAAGCTCAACCAGGAATTTGAGAAGCGGTCGGCTCATGAGATTATTGCCTGGGCGATGGAGCAGTTTGCATCCCGGATTGCCATGAGTTCGTCTTTCCAGACCCAGAGCTTGCCCTTATTGCATATCGTATCACAGGTTTCTCCGGAACTGCCGGTGATATTCCTGGATACTGGCTATCACTTTCCCGAGACATTGGCCTTCAGAGACGAGATTGCTGAGCGTTTTGGCCTCAATTTGAAGATCATGCGCGCTGCTATGTCGCGGGCGGCATTTTTGAAGCAGTACGGTGATGATTTGTACCGTCGGAATCCGGACTTGTGTTGCTACATCAACAAGGTCGAGCCATTGGAGCGTGCCATGCAAGGCCTTGATGCGTGGATCAGTGGAATCCGGCGCGACCAGTCACCAGCGCGTGCTCATGCGAGTATCCTGGAACAGACGCCGCAGGGAACGATCCGCATTCACCCGTTTGCTACCTGGACCCGCGAGGATGTAGAGCGCTACCGGGCAGATCATGATTTGCCCGAACATCCCCTAACTGCGCAGGGGTATCCCAGTATCGGTTGTGCGCCTTGCACCCAACCGGTTGCGCCAGATGGTAACGAACGCGATGGGCGCTGGGCGAACCAGAATAAAACGGAGTGCGGTTTGCATACTGTACTGCGCCAGCCCCCCGAACACGGTCAACCGCTATCGGTAGATAGTATCCCGTTGATCCAGCTTCAGGGCGATTCTGGCGACGACTAGCGCGGGCCACGTCTCTGCGGTGGCTATCTAGTCCGGTGTTTCTTCTTTAGTCTCGCTGTCACCATTCAGGCGCGAGAGGATCTCCCGATACGCTTCTAGTACAAATACAGTATCGGCCTTCTCGATTTCCTGCGTCGCAATCTCGCGCATCGTGGACATCACTTCGTCCTCATTCAATATGCCCTTGCGAATCAGAAGTCGTGCCAGGGCGCGGGAGATGATTAGCCCGTCAACCCCGTGCGCGCCTAGGCTGGCAAGCCCACCGAAGAAGTCTCCAACGATTTCCTGTGTGTTGCGTATATCTGCCATCGGTCCCTCTCTATAAACAATAGATATAATACAGCTTTCATGAATTTGAGCACGTGCCTGCTGATTGTGTCGCAAACTAGTTGGAATTGCCAGTTGTGACCACTATCCATTGGCCGGCTAAGGCAAAGTTGCTGTCGAGCTGCGTGATGTCCCCTGTTGCCGTATTGATGGCCATCAGTCCAGCGTCGTTCTCTGTTGTGCCCGCTGTGACAAAGAGGCTTGTTCCCGGAACCCATGTTGGCGGCAGGGCATCCTCGACTGCCAGGCGGTGATTTTCAGCCGCATCGATCTGGCCTACCAGGATAGAGTCACCGAAATAGCTGGTGATGGACCGCTGGTCTGGAGAGACAAAAGTTGCGATATCACCGGCCGTTAGTACCGCTTCCTCCAAGGTGATTGAATTGATGAGGAGATCGCCATATGTGCCCGAGATCAAGAATGCGGTCTCTCCCACCGGCCGAACAGCGAGAAACGTTCCGGCGAAGACCTGGGTTGGATCGCCGCTGGCCAGGGGCACCAGGTAGAATCCTTCAGCCAAGGGGGTATTCGCGCCGAGATCAGGAACGGTGAAAGCCGCCATGTCGCTGGCAGGTGAATAGACAGGAACGCTAGTCTCCAATCGTTCGTCCAGGTATGGTGTAATCGTCTGCGTGGGAAGATGCCAGCCGTAGAGACCGTGTGCTCCCGCAATGAAGCTGCGCGGTGCCAGTAGCAGTGTTTCGCTATCTCGCCAGCCGACACGGTGGACATCATTTGGATAGGCGGCCGCAAGATCCAGCTTGGATTGTCTGGGTATGCTTTCTGGACCGAACTGGAGTGCGTAGATACCCTGGCTAAGATACCCGGCCTCTGCACTGAAGGTGACCAGATCGCTATAGACCAGCCATTTGCCATCAGGCGACCACGTCAAGAGTGCTGCCGCGCCGCTTTCACGCTCGATATTTCTGACTTCGCCGCTGGACAGATCCGCTAGGTAGATGTCGGCTGTCGATCCATTGTGTTGTGAGACAAATGCCAGGCGCTGGCTATCAGGAGCCCAGGCAACTGCTCCCACCGCGTCAAGCGCCTCGCGATTTGGGTTGCCAGGTTCGGCAGGGACGTTTGCAGGAAAATCAGCCGCCAAAAGCGGTTGATTGAGGATCTCATTCCCCTCGGGAATGGTTAAGATCAATAGACGTGCGCTGAAAATGCCAGTTGTGCCTTCATAGTTCCGCTGTACAACGGCGATATGAGCTCCATCTGGGGCTGGCCACAAAAGATAGGACGCTGGTGGGCTATTGGTCACGTAAAAGGGGACAGGGGCTGAGAAGTTCTGGCCATCGAATGCTATCCTGGACAGACCGCCCGCATTATCCGTATAGATGATCTCTGCAGGAAGAGTTTGGGCATGGCCCGTGGGGACAACCGGCGTACCTTGCACAACCGCCAGGCACAATAGCCCAAAGCCAACCCAAACCCACTTCAAGTGACGCATCAGCTACTCCTTTGCGTGATCAGCCTCGATTATAACAACAGTTTGTTATAATCAACCTCATAGCAATCGACGAGAAGTCATGTGCTTGCCGTCAGGAAACTTGCCGCAGAAATGTGTTCAATAGTAAACAACTTGTGACAATGTTAAGGGAAACCAATGGACCTATTTCCTAAGGCCAGAAATGGTATTCAGTTGGCTCAGGCTGGCCGGCGACCAGAAGCACTTGAATATCTGCGGCAATCAGTTCGTTCTGAGGCGCCTGATCCGGAGGTATGGCTGTGGTTGGCACACGTGACTCCCGATATCCACGAATATCGCTACAGTGTTGAACGAGCGCTGGTGCTAAGCCCCAACCACCCGGTGGGGCGCCAAATGCAGGCGACACTCTACCAGCAGTATCCTCAACTCACTGCGGGCCATACCGCTCCACCTGCGTCTGGTCCAGCGATGGCCAGTCCGGATATGCCAGCAACAGCATCCAGGGCTGTAGATGCTGATCTGGTGCACTCGGTTGAACGACGGCAGCGGCGCCGTAGAAGCCAGCGTGTAATCACCGGGCTATTGCTTTTGTTCTTGCTGGGTTTGGGTCTGGCGGGTGCAGCATTGCTCCTGTTGGAAGACCAAACCGCCACGGATAGCGATACTGACAGCCAGTCCGTGCGGGTCACGGTCGATAGCCCCTCGTCCGGACAATGGACATTTGCCCTTCAAATTCCCGAAACCTGGTTGCTGGCAGATTCCCAGTCAACAGAATGGCAAAAAGCGGTGGAGCGTGTTCTTGCCGCGCAAGATGATGATACAGCAACGGCTTTGCCAGCGGTGTGGCAACGACTCGAAGCTGACCTGTCAGAGGTTCGGATTGATCCTGAGACGGGGACATTGCAACCACATATCAGTTTTGTTGAAACCAGCGTCGAACAATTGCAAAGCGATAGCGCTAATCCACCCCGACTACAGCTTGTCCGCATCTTGGAGACTCCCGATGAACTGGATGGGACCACGTGTCCAGAGATCGAGCGCTTGGCGGAGTTACGCCAATCTGAGATCGAGCGGATTGATGCTGAGCGGCAGAGTGTGATCGGTAGTGGTGTTCAGGAACCGGCCGCGGACCGTTGTGTCTTTGTGGTGCACTTTCGTGATCGTTCCCCATTGTCGGGGCTCTATGAACACATCTACGTCGTTCATATTCCTGCTGGTGAGGATTACCTGGCCGAATGGCATCTCAATGTAACGGACAGTTATCATGACCGCTATCGCGACGAGATCGAGATGGTAATCGATTCCCTGCGCACTGTTGGTTTTCCCTAACGGCCCTATTACGCGAACGTAACGCAGGTAGCAACTGCCTTCGAAGCGACTAGAAACGACAAATCCTTTTATTTCAACGCTATTCGCCACTAACTACTTTCAAACAGTTCTAATACTAGTCGTTTACAAATTAAACTATAACCCGTTTTAGTACTGGGGTACAGTTCGCGTTTGCTACTAGAACAATTATGCTATGAGAGTAACTTCGTCGTCGCAAAATGGCTCTATAATAGGCCAACCCGTTGGGATATACCAAAACCAAAGGGATAGAAAACAATGTATACCCAGAATGAGATCATGTTTCCACGCAAAGCGATTGCTGTCCTGCGTAATATGCGTGGACCTGAGTGGAAGGCGCTTGTGGATCGGGTTCAATGCCTGCCGGCCACTCACGAAGAATCCCTCGCCTTTATGTTAATGATGATCCGCTTAAATGGTTGTATTGAATGTGAAACGGACAGCTACCGGGCCATGCGGGGATGCCAGGCATGTGCTATCCAGACGTTGCGGCGATTCAAAGGCGCCGATAGCGATCTGCTGGATATGTACCAGAAGGCACTCGTGGCCATTCAGGAATACTTAGAACAGCAATTGGCACCGGCAGAGATCTTGACCGTTTTGGAGGTCGCCTGACGTTTTTACAGGCAGCGTTTTTGGACCATAATTATCAAACAGATGCAAGCCTGAAGCTTGCATTTGTGCATTATGGCTGTCAACAAACTAAATCGTGACGAAAAAATAACCGCATCCGAATGAAACTCGAGAGGAATCAACTTGGGCCGCGAACCCGATTGGGAATCATTGAATGAGATGAACTTCATTCTCTACAATCGCATTGCCGACTCGATGAATGCAGCGCTCTCAGCAATGGCGATTGCCGAGATGCCCGAAAGCAGTGGCAAGCCGCCGAAGTGGTGGTATGATCGCTCCAAGGTCAAAATAGAAGCAGTGCTTAATCTAGTTATGGCATGGTCCTGGCTGATCCAGTACAAAAATGGGACTAATCTCACCGAGAAGAACATCGTGTCATTTAACTTGAACGTTCTGTTGGATTGGCTGACGATCAATCTGCAGCTGGTGCCTCCCTTACGTGTATCAGAGGAGGATGTTGTCATCGAGGCCAATCAGCATACGCTTCAAGAAGCGATCCTTCTGCTCCACAGCGTGGCTACCACGCAGGGTACGGGGGTGACGATTATTGTGGAGCCTATGGAAGATTTTGTGCTTTTCTCAGTGCGTTTTTCAAGGATTCGTCGTGCTGAGCCCATGTCATCCGTAGGTGAGCTATTGCAAGTCCAGGGCGACCATTGGCGCCAACAGACGATCGCTTTTGAGTTGAAATCGGCCCGCGATTTTCTTGCCATGAACAATATCCCGCTAGAGATCAGTGATGACGGGCTTACGGCAGATTTTCGGTTCTCTGTTTTCCATCCTGGCAAGCGTCCATCCGCGGCGCCAACTCTGACACCAACAGATCGTCATCACGGCCAAATGACGGCAGAGATCAGCAGGCTGACAATCCCGCGTAAGCGGTTTAAACGTGCGACCAGTGGTCTACCTACCGTTCGCCAATCTCGCCAACACTGGCATATTCCGGCTGCTTCACACCAAGCCGACCCCCTCAAATTCCAACAGCGCTCCGTCTCCATGCATATTCCTGACCCTGTTCCTGAGCACCCGCTCCGTCCCGGTAGCTGGCATGCGCCTTTATCGGGCGTCAGGCAGTCCGGACGCGATGATACACTACTGGGCCTGGAGACACCCGTGATCGTCAGCCTTGATCTACCCGAACCTACTCTGCCGAGTGCCTACCTGGATCGAAACGCTGCGCGCGAGTCCGTGGGCGAACGTTTCGAAGCCGACGACGCTGCACATCATGGGCTTCAAGCCAAGCAGGACAATTCGCTCGAATCTGATCGCCACGGTGGAGAGCATAAGGAAGCGAATCATGACTGAATATCCAGATCTGCATTGGGAGTCGCTAAATGCCCTGCGACGCCACCTCTATAAACGTATGACTGCTCCGCTAGCCGAAGTGATGGCGTATCTCGATGCCGCTCAGAAGGACTCCTCTGCTGCCCCGACACCCTCAGAGAGCCAGAGCCAGGCCCGGAGCCGGCTTGACGCTTTGATGAATCTTATTGAGGCATGGTCAACTCTGATTGACTGGAAGGCGTCGAACAAGATCAAAGAGGTTGACTATAGTCTGATCAAGCCCGCTGAGCTACCATCCTGGTTGGTGGATTACATGAGTGAGCGGGCGGTGGTCAAGATGGAGCAGAAGTTGTTGCTTCATGTTCATGCGGCGACTTTTTATGAAGGTATATTGATGCTGATCAATGTCGCCGATGCAGTTGGCGACCTGAGTCACATTATGCTCAACGACGCCACCGCGCCGCGCGAAGGGGTGTGGCTGCGAGTTGTGTTTGTGCCGCCTAAAGGCAACGCCTACCAGAGTAAGCTAGCGATTCTCGACGGAATGGACAAGGATGACCCCGCACGACATGATATTGCGCTCCAATTTGCCGCGGTGAGCGATATCTTCGAGCTCAATCAAACACGTTTCAGCCTGCAAAACAACACCCGTACGGGCCACCAGGCTTTCGCCGTACTTGTCCCGGCGGAAGCAGGTGATGAGGCCGCAGATCAAGACACCGAGGCCGGCGAAACCGAGTCTGGGCCGCAACAGGAAACCGGCCGCGCTCGGGTCCAAGCGACATCCACAGCATCTCAATCAACGGCAGAAGCTCAGACTGCTAGCGAGGCCACAGATTCGGCCTCATCTGAGGCTGGAGCATCCGGCCCAACCGTTGCAACACCCAAAGATAAAATGTTATCGGTCTCCAAAGCCACTGCACAGGGACCGGCTGCTGAGTCGTCGCCACCCTCGGTAGAGGGGACCGCACGTCCTGCCGCGACGGAGCCACCGCCAAAGGCGAAACTAACGCAGAATGATTCGCCAGCTCAAGCTGACACCAGCCAGGCGGACCTGTCGCTATTGCTGTCACCAGCGGCCTCGCCGCCAAAGGACACGATCGTCTTAAGCCCTGAGCAAGCTGAGGCCATGATGCAGAAACTCATTGGACTGCTCGAACCTGAAGTTGATCGCCTGCATCTTAACGCCGATCCGTCGACCCGCAGCAACTCTCAAGTTGTTGAGCACGTGCTGGCGACGATTTACGGTGTAATCCAGGCGGAGGCAGCTTCACCTAAAGACACGCCTGCCAGTCGTTTGGCAGTGATTCGCAAGATAATAGACATTGAGACTGAAGCATTGCAACTGGGGGATGTCAGGCAAAAGGCACACCAGGCGCTCGACAGCACAGTATCAACCTCAGAGCGCGCCCGCGTTGTGCTTGCCAAAGTTTGTGTGATGCTGGATGAGGAACCCGCCGTAGCTTCAACTGAGCAAGGGCCTTATGACGACAGCGAGACGCAGCCTGTGACGGTTGTTGAGACGGGAGATATGGGCAAGTCACACGCTGACAGGCTGTCTGAGTTGCGCGAGGTTCCCAAGACAGTCATCCCTGAATCGATCGATGCGTCGCTGGATGGTGATGTCACACAGCCCATCATGGCTGGACCGTGGGAGTCCCGTGAGGACTCGGGGGCCTCACGTCTTGCCGGGAACAATGCTTTGCCATCAGGGTCACTGTTTGACAAGTAACTCATGTCGAAAGGCTTCCAAACAGATCTTGAGGTGATCGCGGCTGAGGCGCAGCGACGGGCAGATGATTATTCATCATTCCGATATTATGTTGAACTGGACGAGCGTACTGACGCCGAACTCGATCGCCTCGTCGAACGTATCGCTGCTCCCGTGATCGCCGGTATTGACTGTACCACCTGTGCAAATTGCTGCCGTCACCTGAATGTCTACTTAACCCCTGACGATGTTCAATGCTTATCTCAGGGCACCTCGCTGAGCGTTGACGCTGTCCTGGACTTGCTTGTCGACCGTGAACGGGCGCAGAGTGTGGGCGAATGGGGTGTTTTCCGCGACCAGCCCTGCTGGTTCCTGGAGAACAACCTGTGCAGGGTGTACCCTCAGCGCCCTGAAAGCTGCCGCGATTATCCCGCGTTCACACCAGATTTTCGGTGGCTACTTGAAGATATCCTCGAGGGGGTTGGGCAGTGCCCGATCATCTACAATGTGATTGAGCACCTACAAGCTGTGTTGGGATGGTAGCTTATGCCGCCTGGCGTGAGCACGCTACGGCTTGCATATCAAGAATCCTGATCAGCTCCGCCACTGGCACCCGCAGATTCAGGCCCCGCTGACCGGCGCTGATGAGAATATGGCCGTATTGAAGGGCCGGCGCGTCAATATAGACGGGCCAATTCTTGGATGTCAGGGCCAATGGAGAAATACCACCAACCTTTAACCCCGTTAGGCTTTCGGCCTCTTGGTGCGTTGCCATGCGGACTCTCTTAAAGCCCGTTTCGCGAGCAAATGCTTTGAGGTCTAGTTCACGATTGCCTCCAAGCAACACCAGCATGGGTTTTGGACGGGGGGTGTTGTCGTCGGGTAGCACCACGAGTGTCTTATAGACGCTATCTTCTGGCACACCGACTGCTTCAGCCACACCGGCTGCGCTATGGATAGCCGCATCAAACTCGACCAGCTCATATACGACGCTATGCTGCTCCAGAAAGCGCATGGAGTTGAGTTTTTTGGCCATCGTATGCTCTTATTTCAAGCGGAAGCTATCGGCAACATCCTGCTGGAACTGCTCTTCTCCCTTAAGGCAACGATAAAGATACATCAATTCGCCGTTGCTAGGGGCCCAACACGCGGGCTGGTGTACCAGATGACGCATGACCCAGAACGTATGGTTGAGGAGTTCATCGTTCACGAGCAGGAGCTCTTCGGGGGAAGTCAACTCTTCAGCACGCTTAGCCAGGCCGCGGCTACTATAGGCCCCTTTTTCGAAATCCTCGATTGCTGCAATGAAACGCCCGGCCACCTGTTGATGTCGGGCCTCAATATTGGGTGCGGTCATCGTCTACCACCTCCAAAAACTGACTCGATCTAGAAACTATTGTTACAGGAATGCGACTAAATGCCAAGCGCAATTACATTCTGCCAGAAATTCGCCAATGTATGTCATACGCTTTGCGAAAATTATCACCAGGATGTTATAATCCTACTAACTTTTAACGTAGGTGATTTCCCACTTAGAGGGCTTTTTCGCTTCTCAGGGGAGGTGTGAGGTTATATGACAACCCTGGTTACGACCATTAGTGAGACGCTCCGCTACCGGGGAAAGATCGGTCAGTGGAGTTGGGCATTACATCGCCTGGCAGGTTTGGGCGTTGTTTTGTTTTTGGTGCTGCACGTAATAGATACATCTTGGGCCGCGTTCTATCCCGAGCAATATGCTAAGGCGATTGCAGAGTACCAGAGCCCGTTGTTTACTGTGGGGGAATTCGTATTGGTTGCGGCGCTGGTATATCATGCGATCAATGGTTTACGAATTGCCTATCTGGACTATCAACCCCATTTGTGGCGTTACCAGCGACAGGCGGCCTATATCGTCTTTGGGGTCACTGTGCTCATTCTAATTCCTACCTTTGCGGTTATGGGCAGCCATGTGGCCGATTTCTGGGAAGGAGACCCAGAGGTACCTGGAATCGTCGATATCGCTGAAACCCAGGTGCAGTTTCTGATAGGTTTCATCGTTATTGTTGCTGCAGCTTTGGTGCTTTCTTTTCTTGTTTCGCTGGTATTTAGGGAAAGTGAACACGGAGACAAGTCACCGCGTCGGCCCAGCCAGATCGATGTGTGGTTGTGGTCGTTTATGCGCTGGTCCGGGGTCTTGATCCTACCGCTCGTTTTTGGGCATATTCTGATGATCCACATGATCGGCAGCGTGTTCGAGATTACGGCGGCGGATGCCACGGTGGTTGGGACAACAGCCGCCAATGATACCGGGACCGCTGTTGAGTTCGTTGGCGAACGTTGGGACCACCTGGTCGCTGGTGTTGCCGTCTGGCGTCTTTATGACGGGGCGTTGCTGGCGCTGGTGGTTATTCACGGTTTCAACGGTTTGCGTTATGTTATCAACGATTATTTCCATGGTCGGGTGGTTAACCGTGCTTTGAACTGGGTCGTCCTGTTTGGTGGGGCGGCACTGATCATCCTGGGAATGGCAGCCTTGATCGCCGGCGTGGAGGAAGCCGCTTATGAGATTGCACTCGACAAATCGGGTTTGCGTGATGCTGCGATCACCTGGTTGGGTGGTTGAGATGGATACTGTTTTAGCGGTAACAAGGAGTACAAATTAATGGAAAATGTTCATCATTTTCACGAGTTTGATGCCATTGTTGTAGGTGGTGGCGGGGCTGGATTAATGGCTGCGCTCTATGCAAGCCGCAGTGTAAGAACGGCGGTCATTAGTAAGCTCTATCCGACCCGTAGCCATACCGGTACTGCCCAGGGGGGGATTGGTGCCGCACTGGGGAATCTTGAAGCCGACAAGCCGGAATGGCATGCCTTTGACACCATCAAGGGTGGTGATTACCTGAGTGACCAGAACGCGGCGGATGTACTTGCCAAAGAGGCTGTTGAGGCGGTTGTGGAGCTTGAATGGATGGGGTTACCCTTTGACCGCAATGCTGATGGCACCATTGCCCAGCGCCGCTTCGGCGGGCATACCAATAACGAGACCAAGAAACCGGTCCGGCGTGCCTGTCACTCGGCTGACCGCACGGGTCACATGATCCTTCAGACGCTGTACCAGAATTGCATCAAAGAGGGTGTCAAATTCTTTGATGAATTCCAGGTTATTGACCTGGTTTTCAACGGCGACAAACCCTGCGGCGTAGAGGCCGTCTCATTGGATACCGGCCAGGTACATGTCTTCCATGCCAAGGCGATCACCTTTGCCAGTGGCGGCTGGGGTCGTGTCTGGTCCGTGACGAGCAACGCGCATAGCCTGACGGGGGATGGCCCCGCGATTGTCTGGCGTCATGGTCTGCCACTTCAGGATATGGAGTTTTTCCAATTTCATCCAACCGGACTTTACCCCCTGGGGGTATTGATCACGGAGGGGGTCCGTGGCGAAGGGGGTGTCTTGATCAATGATCGGGGCGAGCGCTTCATGGAGCGCTATGCACCTACGATCAAAGACCTGGCCAGCCGCGATGTGGTCAGCCGCGCCATTTACCTGGAGGTGCAGGAGAAACGCGGTGTCAATGGCCGCGAATACGTCCATTTGGATGTACGACCGTCGACTGTTAACCGCTACCTGGCCGAAGCAGGCGAAGACCGCCGCATTGATGAGCAATATATCCTCGAGAAGCTCCCGGATATTCTGGACTTCTGCCATACCTATGCGGGTGTTGATCCCGTCAAGGAAGCTATCCCCGTAGCGCCAACCGCTCACTATGCGATGGGCGGTATTCCTACCAACGTAAATGCCGAAGTCCTGCGTGATGGCAAGGGAACAACTGTGCCCGGGCTCTATGCGGCCGGTGAGGTCGCATGTGTAAGCGTCCATGGAGCCAATCGTCTGGGTACGAACAGCCTTACTGACCTGATTGTATTCGGGCGCAAGGCAGGTATCCAGATGGCTGAGTATTGCCAACAGGCCGATTTCATACCGTTGCCCCATGATCCGGGTCGATCAGCAGTAGTGGCTCTGGAGCAGCTCCGTAAGAGCAGCGGCAAGACCAAACCCCACACAATCCGGCGCCGGATGCAGCAAGAGATGATGGCCAAGGTTGGCGTCTTCCGTGAAGAGAAGATGATGCAAGAAGCGCTGGACCTTGTCCGTGAACTCAAAGAACAGTTCCAGAATGACCTGGCCATTGATGATCAGGGGTATCGTTTCAATACGGACCTGATGGAGGCCTGGGAACTCGGCTGTTTGCTGGATGTTGCTGAGGTAACGGCGGCCAGTGCGCTGCACCGCAAAGAGAGCCGGGGCGCCCATAGCCGAGACGATCATCCCGATCGCGACGATGAAAAGTATCTGGCCCACACGGTTGCTTATCCACGCAATGGCACCGTTGAGATCAAATATGACCGGCCAGTAGATCTGTCGCTGGGATATGAGCCGAAGGAACGCGTCTACTAAGCTACAGACCTAAAGGAGAACAGTACTGTAATGGAAGTCAAACTTCGCATCCGCCGGTTTAATCCCGAAAAGGATCAGAAGCCCTGGTGGGGAGAATATACTCTTAAAGATGTTGAGAAGACTAACAGTATCCTGGAGCTGTTGCATCGCGTCAAGTGGGAACAAGATGGCACCTTGACGCTCCGGCGCTCATGCGCGCATGGTGTTTGTGGCTCGGATGCAATGCGCATCAACGGTGTGAACCGCCTGGCGTGTAAGGTTCTCATCCAGACACTGAATGCTGACCGGACGATCCAGGTTGAGCCGATCCTCGGGCTAAAAGTCGTCAAGGATCTGGTGGTCGATTTTGAGCCGTTCTTCGAGCACTATCGTTCAGTGATGCCCTATTTCGTTGCAGCGACCTCAACCCCAACTGATGGCCGCGAACGCAAGCAGAGCCCTGAAGATCGGGCGCGCTTTGATGACACGACCAAATGCATCCTCTGCGCGTGCTGTACCACAAGCTGTCCTAGTTTCTGGGCCAGTGGTGAATATGTCGGGCCTGCGGCTATCGTAGCGGCGCATCGCTTCATCTTTGATAGTCGTGATGGCGCAGCTGCAGACCGTTTGAATATCATGGCCGAACCAGGCGGTGTCTGGCGGTGCCGAACAATCTTCAACTGTACACCAGCATGCCCCCGCGATATCGAGGTTACCCGTGCTATTGGTGAGGTGAAGCTGGCCATTCAGCGCGGTGTTCGCTAGATCGTACACCATCTCGGTACCCAAAACCCCGGCGATTTGACATTGGCATCGCTGGGGTTTCGCTTCTAAAATAACAGTGTAGACGAATGCTCAGATAAGATATTATGTTGAGGTTACCTGTCGTGCCTGAACAGCCGGAACTCGAAGTACCCGATTCGGCTTCGATCACACGAACACGGCGAGATGACTATGTCCTGGTCGTTGATGATGATTGGATGAATCGCGAGGTCATCGAGACTTATCTGCAATCCGCGGGCTACCGGGTCATTACGGTCAACAGTGGTGAGCGCGCATTGGAGGTTGCTGCCAGTGAACCGCCGTCCCTGGTGGTGCTCGATCTCAAGATGCCAGGTATGGACGGCTTTGAGACCTGTCGCCGGCTCAAGGCGGATGGGCGGACGCGCTTCACGCCGGTAATGGTGATTACCGGCGTTGACGACGATGATGACCGGCGGCAGGCTATTCAGACTGGCGCGGATGACTTCTTGACCAAGCCCTTCAATTCTTTGGTCATGCTCACGCGCGTGCGCTCTTTGTTGCGACTCTACCGGCTACAGCTAGCGCTTGATGAACGCAATGCAATGCTCAACCAGATCCTTGCTCGCCAGAAATCAGGGACTATTGGTCCCCCAGTGGATGGGAAGCAGGCCGAGGCAACAGCTACGCTCCGCGATGTGACGGTGTGTTTCGCTCAGATCCGGGGTCTGGATGAGTACGCCACGGCACACACTGCTGCTGAGGCGGCTCACTTGCTGAGTCAGCTCAATTCGGTTCTGGTGACAACGATCGAGAAGTACCACGGCACATTTGACCGGCTGATTGGTAGCGCGACTCTGTCGTTTTTTGGCGCACCAGAGGCAAATGAGCACGATAACCGCCGTGCTGCCCAGATGGCGCTGGCTATGCAGACGGCCTTTCAGGATGTTCTCGCTCAGCACCAGAATGCAGCACGCAAACTTGGCTTGAGTATTGGCTTGCATGCTGGTGAGACCATCACCGGATATCTGGGCTTGCCGTCTCAGGCGCCGTACACTATCGTAGGTGATACCGTGGAGATCGCGCGCTATCTGCAGGATCGCGCGCCAGCAGGCTATGTCTTGATTAGTAAGGCGGTCTACCAACCAATCAAGGAGATGGTGGAAGTCAAGCCGCTTCAGCCACTCCAGATTGCCGGACGACACGATCCGATTGGGGTCTACCGCTTACTCAATGTGAAAAATCAGCTAGAGGATAACTGACGGGCGATTCTTGGGGGGCAATCGACCGTTTCTCCAGATGGAGAGACAGCGCTATGTATCGAACCCGCGAAGGTCGAGGGCCAGCACCGCTCACAATTTCTCTCATTGCGATGGCTATGGTTTTCGGTGGCTATCTACTATGGACCGGCTTCATCGAGTGGATGGACGAGAATACTCAGGAATCCCGTGATCGCCAGGAAACTGTCGTCTTCTCGGCCAGTGAAACGGCTGAGGCTGTCTTCGGCCAGCCGACCATTGTACTATTTCCCACCCCCACTCCTATTCCTGAATGCGAGGACATCTAAGTCCGAGGTCCGCAATCCGCCTGGGTGCGCGCATGACCATCGTTGGACTGCGAACAGGTGGACTATATTGACGCCGATGTCGATGTCTGTGTGATTGGCCGCGCCAATGATCCGGACTACCCGGATGCTGATGAATGGTATGCAATCCTTCTGGATCCGGATGAGATTTTGCCGGAAATCTATTATATGAGTGAGATCGTGCTCAGGCCGCGTAACCCCACGCCGACGCTAGCACCGACCCGCGAACCATTCCCGACGATTACCCCATTGGCGACTCTGGCCAACCCCACACAGGACGAGGCAGCGCCGACCCCGTCTCTGACGCCACCAGCGCCAGATGGGACAGAAACAGAGACGGGTATTGAGTTCTGAATGGCGGGGTCAGGCTATTGAAGGTCTTCCTCAAGGATGGTCGCCCCAAGGATGTTGTAGCCTGCGTCCACGTAGAGGGTTTCGCCGGTGACCATATTGCCCCAATCCGAAGCAAGCCATACCGCAGCATTACCGACGTCTTGCTGAGTCACCATATCACGCAAGGGCGCAACCTCCCCGGCGAACTTGGATAGCTTGCGGAAACCCGCGATACCGGAAGCCGATAGAGTCTTGATTGGCCCGGCGCTGATGGCGTTGACACGAATCCCCTGTGGACCGACATCGGCCGCCAGATAGCGCACACTGGCCTCCAGCGCCGCCTTGGCTACCCCCATGACATTGTAGTGCGGCAGCACCTTTTGCGAACCATAGTAGGTCATGGCAGTGATACTGCCGCCATTGGGCATGAGGGGGATTGCCCGTTGGGTCAGGGCGACCAGGCTATACACGGAGATGTCCATAGCCCGCCGGAAGCCCAGGCGTGACGTCGTTGCATAGCCGCCCTGGAGATCCTCGCGCTCAGCATATGCTATCGAGTGGACGAGTATATCGATCGTGCCCATATGGTCTTTGACTTTTGCAAAAAGGTTATCTATTTCCTCATCCTCAAGAACATTGCATCTCTCAACAAAGTCTATATCTAGTTCCCCGACCAAGGGCTTGACCCGGCGTTCAAGTTCTTCCAGGGCATAACTGACTGCGATATTGGCGCCCTCGCGATGAAGTGCCTGCGTGATGCCCCAGGCAATCGAATGCTTGTTCGCAATCCCAAATACGAGTGCGTTCTTTCCTTCCAGTAAACCCATCGTTACTGCCTCCTTCTGCTACAATGATGTAAATGCCCGCCTATCATAGCACATCTGCCAAGCCCTGCCATAGCTAGGGAGATCAACCGCGTTTTCGGTCGTGTTGTCCTCCAGCTCTTGCGTTGCTTATTTTTGTTTTCTCAGAGGCCATTGTAAAATCATCGCTGGACCGCGTATTGCCCGCCAGAGGAATAATGCATGACACTCACGGATGAGCTTCTCAAGTCATTTAACCAGTATTATCAGAGCGTCATCGAAGCACATATCCGCCCCCAGCCCATGTTCGACCAGATGCTAAGCTACCATCTGGGCTGGAAAGATCCCGCCGGGAATCCAGCAAACTACAGCCGGGGTAAGCAGATCCGACCCTTGTTGGCACTGCTCTCCTGCGGTGCTAGTGGTGGTGATCCCCAGAATGCGCTTCCCCTTGCCATAGCGATCGAGTTGCTGCATAACTTCTCGCTAATTCACGATGACATTATGGATGTCTCGGATCTACGCCGGGGGCGCGAAACCGTCTGGAAGATCTGGGGTGTGAACCAGGCGATTAATACGGGCGACGGTGCGTATGGCTTGAGTTTCCAGCTGTTGGCTGAAGCCGAGAATGCTGATCCAGCAAGTCTGGTCTATGCACAGCGTATCCTCAGCAAGGCGTGTGTTGATACTGTCTATGGCCAGATGCTCGATCTGAGCTTTGAAGACCGCGAAGATGTTCAGCCCGAGGAGTACAACGAGATGACCGGCCTCAAGACGGGCCCATTGATCGGGGCAGCTCTTGGCGGGGGGGCGCTCTTTGCTGGCGCTGATTGGAACCAGGCTCAAACTCTGGCCGCCAATGGCCGCGAACTGGGCGTGATCTTCCAGATGCAGGACGATATCCTGGGTATCTGGGGCAAGCCGGAAGAAACGGGGAAATCAGTCAGTGATGATCTTGCGGCGCGCAAGAAATCGTACCCGATGATCTGGGCATTGGAGCACCTCTCTCAACCGGAACAAGAGCGGTTGCGCCACCTTTATCACCAGACTCCACCACTACCTGAAGTAGTTACCAGTGAAATCCGCTCGATACTGACAGCGGCCGGGGTTCGCGAAGCGGTGTCCCAGGACGCTCAGGAGCGTTATGCGCACCTGATGGCGACCCTTGAGGCACTATACCCGAAGGCATCCCCGTATCGAGATGCGCTATTCAACATCGTGGCATTTATCGTCAAGCGAACCCACTGATCCTGCCGATGATTTCTGTACTCAATCTAGCCAAGCGTTTTAAGGATTTCCAGGCTGTTAAGGACCTCTCATTTGCGGCGCAGGCTGGTGAGGTCTTCGGCTTGCTGGGACCGAATGGTGCCGGCAAAACCACCACCCTGCGCATGCTGTCGACTGTGGTCCAGCCCACTGCTGGTACCGCTAAAGTCGACGGCTTCGATATCCGCACCGAGAAAGAAGCAGTACGTCGGAATCTGGGCATCCTAGTCGAGAGTGCGGGCCTATATGCCCATTCGACAACGCGCGAACATCTGCGCTACATCGGGAATCTTCATGGCCTTGACGGCGCTGGCCTGGAGAAACACATCAACTACCTGATTGACGTGCTGGATATGCATGATTTTGCTGACCGCCGTGCCAAGGGGTTCTCCAGAGGGATGGTCCGCAAGGTGGTGTTGGGTATGGCTCTGATTCACGATCCACTCAATATCATTCTGGACGAGCCAACTCAGGGCCTCGATGTGGTCAGTACGCGTGCGGTGCGGGCGATTATCCAGCGCTTCCGTGCTGAGGGCCGGTG
Source organism: Chloroflexota bacterium (assembly GCA_010092845.1). Lineage (GTDB taxonomy): Bacteria > Chloroflexota > Anaerolineae > Aggregatilineales > J027 > J027. Next base: position 2,543 of record JAADYW010000011.1, on the reverse strand, counting down.
TGTGATACTCAGCACCCATCATATGGATGAGGTCGAGCGCTTGTGCGACCGGGTGGCCATTATCCACCGGGGTGAAATCCTGGCAACTGGCACCCCTGCCGAGCTTATCACACGCTTCGGCGCAGATAATCTGGAAACTGCCTTTGTTGAGATTATTGGGGCTGAGGCGCTTTTGCGTGAAGCAGAGCGTGAAGCTGCGGATACCACGAGGCGTTAATGACATTGAAACAGTTTGGGCGCGATTTCCGCATTGTCTTCTTCAAGGAATTGCGGGAGTTGTTCCGTGACCGTCGTTCACTATTCTGGTTGTTTGCCCCACCGATCATCTTGCCGGGGATTGCGATCTGTGCTGCGCTTTTCATCGGCTCACAGATCATCCGGATTGCGGATGAAGGCGTGCCAGTGACGTTCGAAAACGCTGCCGCGGCCCCTGACTTGGTCAATCATTTCGATGAAGCGGATGCAACTTATGTGGTTGATCCGCCTGAAAACCCTGAAGAAGATGCCTTTGGCGAGGCCTTAGCCATTATCGTCATTCCTGAGGATTTCCAGGAAATCCTGGCTGACGGGGGGACGGCGCAGGTCCAGATCGTCACTAAGGACAGTTCCGTCCTCACGTTCTTTGCTAGTTCGGCGGTGCGTAGTGTGCTGGATGACTATCGAGATGACATCCTGCAAGCACGCCTCGCGGAGCTAGACTTGACAGACGATTGGCTGGAGCCGATCCGGATTGATGAGGGACGCCGGGCGACCCAAGAAAGCGTCGCTAGTGAGGATGAAGGCGGCGGTAGCAACATCGTCGCCACCATCTTCCTGCCACTGGCTGTGACTTCATGGCTTCTTGGCGGCGGTATGGGGCTTATCCTCGATACGACAGTGGGCGAGAAAGAGCGCCAAACCATCGAGAATCTACTGGTGACGCCTGCCAATCGCATGAGCATTGTCATGGGCAAAATGACCGTTGTTTTCATTGCCTCGATGATGGTGATGAGTTTGTGGTTGACAGAGGGTTTACTGCTGAATGGTGTCAGCAATGCCGGGACTGATCTGGTGTCATCGAGCATGAGCGGGCCGGAGGTGCTGCAATTGCTGGTAGAGAGTAGCGGGAGCGCCCTGGGGCTGGTGCTGGCACTGTTAGTTATGATTATCCCCTTTACGATTATGCTCAACGGGCTGGTGATGGCCTGGTGCGCCTATGCTGCAAACTATCGCGAGGCGAATCTGTTCATGGCACTTGTCCAGCTTGGCTTGCCCGCGACGGTGCTCCTCACGATTTTCAGCTTACCGCCGGAAGTCGTGGAAGTGGTCTACGCCGTACCACTTTTTGGCACCATTGTGGCGATCCGTGACCTCTTCAGTGGTACTCTCTCGATGAGTGCACTCCTGATCAATTTTGGCAGTGCCGCTGTCTATGCCACTGGTGCCCTGGCGTTGGCTGCCTGGGTCTTCGGGCGGGAGTGGTCGTTGACTCGCGGTCTGCAATAGTTGGATGGCTAGTCTTAGCCTTCTAGCTCCAGGGCCTGCTGCGCCAGAATCAGAGCAGCGATAGCCAGACCATCCTGTAGGCGGCCATTGGCGATTAATGCGCTCGTGGACACAAGAGGGATCTGTTCCACCTGAATATCCCACGTTTCGTCTCCGGTCAGCTTGCTGGGAATGAGATCGCGTGCCAGGAAGATATGGAATTCACACCGAAGGTACTTGCTAAATGGCCGGAGCATTCCTAGAAACTGGAGCTTCTCAGCGCGAACGCCAGCTTCTTCTTGGAGTTCACGATTCGCCGCAGTACGCAATGCTTCGCCGGGGGTGACAGCGCCCGCGGGTAGATAGAGAATCGGCTGATCGTAGGCGACGGCGTACTCGTTGATGAATATGACGTCGTTGCTGGGTGTTAGTGGCACCGTCATGACCCCATCGGCCATCTTGATGTAGGCATTACCATGTTGGTTCTGGTACAGGTGAATCCAGCGGGTACTGTAGAGCAGTGCATTCATTGAGTGTCCTCCTAAGGCACACGAACTGTACATTCAGCTTCGCCCGCCGGGCAAATCCCGATAACCTGATCGCCCCAGTTTATCTGGAACTGCGTTGTGTTGCCGTCCCCATTCCAGAACACCATGCTGGATGTGCGCTGGGGTGTGATCCGAGCATTGTAGAAGCGGCATACGCCTGGCTGCAGCAACGCGGGGGCCTGGGTCATCTCAATGGACATGCAGTTGCCGCCTTCGATCGCAAAATAGAATTGTGCCCAGGTCGTGCCGCTAAATGATTCACCCGTCAGGTTGCCAGCGGCGTCCAGCCCCTGGAAACTCAGCTCACCCACAGGGATATTGCTCCCACCAGGATTCCACATATAGAAGCTATAGGTGTCGTAGAAGAACTGGAGCGGGCGGCCATCCGGGAAGGCCATCGTGGGCTCTTGGGGGGTGTTGGTGGGCGGTATCTCAGTAGGCGTAGACGTGAACGGTGGCGGGGTGGAGGTGACTGTTGGCGTGATTGTGGGGCTGGGAGTTGTGGTGGCGGACGCTGTTTGTGTTGCGGAT
>JAADYW010000088.1 GCA_010092845.1 Chloroflexota bacterium | reverse complement strand
CGTACCGCACGAAATCTACCTGGCGCCACCTGAACCGGAACCGATCACGGAGATCCAGTTTCCGGTGAGGTAGGCATAAATGCTCCCATCAATCCCGGTTCCAATGCCATGGAGAGTGACACATCCTCCGAACAACTTGACGGTCGAATACGGATTGCCGTAGCATCGAGTAAACTAGAGGTGGGGTGTGGACATACAGCATCATGCCCCACTGCCTACAGCTAAGGAGGACATAGCGCATGAGTGATAGCATCGAGCACTACTTTGAAAACCTGAAGAACCCCAACCACTACGATGACCTGCAGCAGCTCAGAGCGTTCCTGCGCGAGCAGCTACCCGAAGCCACCGAAGACATGACCTACGGTATGCCGACCTACTCGCAAAATAATCATGTAGTCGCGTCAATTGCGTCGCAGAAGAACTACATCAGCCTGTATATGGACATGGAACTGGTTGAGCAACATCGCGATGAGCTCGGCAACCTGAACTGCGGTAAAAGCTGCATTCGCTTCAAGCGGTTGGATGATTTGCCGCTGGATGTAATCGGCACAATTCTGGCGGAAACCGTCGAGAAGCAGCACGCGGAGTAAGGTGGTCATATATTGATGGATCGATGAGCTCCCTACGCTCGGCAAGCTAGATTCGCTCGTAACGTACGGGCTCCTGGTGTGGAAGCGCTGCATCTCGATCCTGATCGGTACCCAGAGGAAGGGACAGTTTCACACGATCTACGAGCCGGAAGGCACGCCGGCATTGTTCACTGGCCTGGCGACGCAGGTGATCTATGGCGACTGTGACGTGGAAGCGGGACAGCGACAGAGGAAGGGTCCGCTGCAGTCAGGTACAGCTACTCGCGACTGTTGATGACCGTCAATGAGATCATCACGGTGCAGGTTGGCAACTGCACGATCTTCGCCCGTTACGTCGCAGCCGGGCTCGCCGCACAGGTTGTGGTGAATGCCCGGCTGACATACTTCTACGAGCACGAAGATTGGAAACGTCGCCTGAAAGCCGGGCAAGCAGCCGAGCCGCTGTTGCTGGCGCGCTATCTCGCTGGATTTACCCGTGCTGCCGCCATCCCCCCTACTTCATTCCTTATCTAGAGTCGATTGCAATGTGCCAGGGTCCCCAGCGAACGGGTCAGTCGAGCCATTTAGCCTGGGCAATTGGCATGAGCAGAGAACGGCCTTAGTGATTGATGCTCTTATGAGGCGACCTTGTTACTCTAGAAGACTGGAAGTTAATCATTAGTTAGAACTAAGAAACGAGAGCCGGATAGCGAAAAACTCTCCTGAACTTCATAAATAGTTGCAGGCGTACGTTGAACAATGTGGTGGTGAAATCTCCGGTTCCTTATCGCGTTTCAGTTTCTTGTCCCGTGATGTACGGTACTGCGGTAAATCGGACGAAAGACACCAATAACATCAGAGAGTGCAGACCTCAGCCGGTACGATACTGGGTAACGGTTGAGCTGGTGAAAAGGTAAGGACTACAGCCTATGTCGTTATTTGTTCAGGCCATGCTGGCGGCACTACCAATTCTGCTTGCCGCCGGCTTGCTGGTTGCCTTTCGTTGGCCCGCTCGTCGGGTCATGCCATTCGTCTATTTTTTAACGATCGGCATCGGCGTTCTCTTATGGGAAATGCCCTTTAAGGTAGTTGCTGCATCAACGGTCCAGGGTTTATTCATCACGTTCGATATCCTGTTGATCGTATTCGGCGCAATTCTGCTGCTGGCGGTACTCAAACAGTCCGGCGCAATTCCGGTAATCAGACAGATGTTTGTAGACATCAGCCCGGACCGGCGGATCCAGGTCATTATTATCGCGTGGCTGTTTGGATCCTTTCTTGAAGGTGCCTCGGGTTTCGGTACTCCCGCCGCGATCGTAGCCCCGCTGCTGGTCGCACTGGGTTTTCCCGCAATGGCAGCCGTGATGATTGGGTTGATGGTTCAGAGTACAGCGGTAACTTTCGGGGCGGTCGGTACGCCTGTGTTGATTGGGGTGACAGGAGGACTTGAAAGCCCGGCACTGGCGGCCAGATTGGCTGAGGCTGACATGACATTCAACGATTACCGACTGATCATCACTGCGCAGGCAGCCCTTGTCCACGGCATAGTTGGTATGCTGATGCCGACCTTCATGGTCGTCATGATGACGCGTTATTTTGGCAAAAATCGCTCCTGGACTGAGGGCCTGTCAATCCTCCCGTTTTCGGTTTTTAGTGGTCTATCGTTCACGGTGCCCTATATGCTCACCGGGGTGCTGCTTGGCCCCGAATTTCCATCGCTGTTGGGGGCACTGGTCGGTCTTGCGATTGTCGTAACCGCAGCGAGACGAGGATTCCTGGTTCCGGCTGATACCTGGGAATTTCCCGCAGAAAGCGAGTGGCTTCCGGAGTGGCTGGGGACCATCGGTGGCGCAAAGAAGTCAGCCAGTGAAAACGCGGAACTGGCGCAAGATGTGCCACAAGTGGATACGCAAGTACCGCAAAATCCCCCCGGTCGCTCGATGTCCATCTGGATGGCGTGGCTGCCATACGGTTTGCTGGCACTTGGGTTGGTAATCACTCGCTTGCCGGCGCTCGGTGTTGGCGAGTGGCTGCAAGACGCGCTGCGCATCCAATGGGCATCCATTTTTGATACACAGGTTTCTGCCACGAGTACCCCGCTTTACCTTCCGGCAGCTGTGCTGATTCTGGTTGTGTTCCTCACTATTGGTTTGCACCGGATGCGTGGCGATCAGGTACGAGCTGCCTTTTCGGAGGCGAGCGGTATCCTGTTGAGTGCTGGTTTTGTTCTGCTGTTCGCTGTGCCGATGGTGCGCGTCTACATCAATTCCGGCTTTAACGCGGCTGACCTGCCGAGTATGCCGATTGCCATGGCAGAATGGGCAGCAGCCAATGTTGGCGCGGTATGGCCATTGCTGGCACCTACAATTGGCGCCTTGGGAGCCTTCATCGCTGGGAGCAACACCATCAGTAACCTGATGTTCAGCCTCTTTCAGTTCAGCATCGCAGAAGAGCTTTCAGTTTCTGGCACGATGGTCGTTGCATTGCAAGCAGTAGGGGCAGCAGCAGGAAACATGATAGCCATTCACAATATTGTTGCTGCTGCAGCGACAGTTGGTCTGTTGGGGCGTGAAGGTGCTTTGCTACGTAAGACCATTATTCCAACGCTGTATTATGTTCTCGTAGCTGGCCTATTGGGTTTAGCAGCAGTATATCTACTCCAAGTTGGTGACCCCGTTGTCACTACGGAACCCTAGTCCAGGGCGGATCGAGTCAGCTTGCAGATGAATGGCGCCCCAGCGCAAGCAAGGTATTGGGTTTGTGAGCGTTGCACGGCGCTCGGTAGGTTGACGGGACATTCCAGCGTATCGCAGTATGGCAACCAGTGCGAACTCAGCACTGGCAGCACGCGATTGGCTAACTGCTGCGGTCTAATCAGGCCGCAGCAGCTCACACTCACTTTGGATTGGGAAATGTGGGATAACTCTGAAGCTGTGGAGCGGACCAGCAGCCTAGGATCTGCGAACGCTGGTGTGGCCACACAAGTGGGCGGGGCAAGAGCTATCTCGTCGAGGCGGAGAACTGGCATAGACTATACCCAACGGTGTCCGCTGCGTAGCAGCTGGCCTACATTCCACCAGGAATAGTCGATCCCCTCAGCGCCGATTGAGCGCCCCAATAGCGGCCACGTTTAGTGATCTTTGGCGCGTGGTGGCAAGGTTTGGCTATCCTGGCGCAGCAGCTCAGCAGCGATATGTCGAATACGCTCGGGCGCGGCATCTTGCCACGGCTGTTCCGATTCAAACTCGGAATTGAGGCGCTCCGAAACATGCTCTAGGACCTGGGCATTGGCCCACGCGTGGGGATTCTCTTTCGAGCGATAGCTGGCCTGAGGCTGCCAGACTGCCAGCAACGCGGCAGGGTCTTCGATCTGAGCCAACTCGGCCAACTTGGCGCGGTATTCCAAGTGCGCGGTTGCTATCTCCGGGTCCCGCTGACGATCAGCGTAATGCTGCGCCTCGTGAACCAGATAGTTGACACGGAAAGACTCCGACTCGATGTTATAGGCCTCTTCAATGCAATAGAGCGCTTCATTGCTGACCCATCCGCCGGCGCCGTATCGATCCGCTGTTGCGAAATAGGCCCACCCACGACTGACGAAATCACCGAGAAAGACTATTGGCAGCTTAACCGGGCCATCGGCCAACGCTATCTCGAACTCCTGGCGGCGCTGGCTGCGCCACACCATAAGCTCGCGCAGTGGCAGTGTCACGCCGCACAGCGTATAGAATCCCACCTCGGCCATAGTTTCAATCACAGCCGCTTCGATACGATCAAAATCAATCTCTGTCGTCTCGATCGGTCGAGTTGCGTACCGACCCAACCAATCAAGCAAGGCAAGGCGCAGTCGCTCCTCGCCGGTGGGTAAATTGACTTGCTGCAGTAGCACCTGCTTCCAGTAGCCATGGTAGATCGCCAGCAGTTGTTTCGCCGGTTGCGCGAGCGCCGAGGCATCATTGTCATTGTCAGTATCGCCGAAGCGCCGTTGAAACCGTCCCACGACGCTGCGCTCTTCGGCCGAAAGCTTGGTCGGGTCGGCTTCGCTAATGCGCTGCAAAACCGCCTGCACGTCGGCCTGAAGGGCAAGGCCGTATAGTTGTTTGAGAAAAGGGGATGATTGAGCAGACGTCATCTCAGACTCACTTTCCCGGCGAGCCAAAAACTACGATGCTGGTGAAATACACATTTTTTTGCCACTGCTGGGCGTCCAATTCAATCGCATTTGACCATCTTCGTGTGTTAAGCACCCATCTCTGACCTACAGCCCGATATGAGTGACTTCGATGCCAGATTTGCTGGGCATATTTGGGATATATGCAATGCGGTCATTCGCTACGATGGTGCCCTTTGCTATCAGAGAGAACTTTTTCTATTGTAGCTGTGCTATGATGACATATCATTTTCGTCAAAATCCGCCAAGATGTCGGCGACGATTTGGTCCAGATCAAAGGCCTTGCCACGCTCAACGGCGGCTTCAAACGCTTCAAGGCTGAGCGTCTCCTGAATTTCTTCGGCTATAGTATCCCATGATCTACTCATACCAGGACTTAGACTGAGTGCTGGATGGAACTTGACCAGCCCAAGTAATTCGGCCGCTCGTACAGTTTGATTCTGTTTAGTATATATACCAGCAAAACCAACCAAGGTTTGCAATAGATGTCCCATAATCTTCTTCGAAAAAGTGATGCTGAGCGCCTCTCGAAAATAGCTAATTGCTTTATCTGTTGAGTCCATCTTCAATTCGATAAAGCCCAGACCGATTAGATTCATGACGATACCAGGTTGGTAATTGATAGATTCCTGGATCGCGATGCTTTTCTGAAACATTGCGCGGGCTTCCTCAAAACGTCCCATTTTCGATTTCAGGTCACCTAAATTAACATAGATAAGCCCGAGGTTAGGCCAGTCTCCGATTGACTGAGCAATTTCGCGGGCTTGCTGAAAATACTCAAGGGCTTCTGCAAGGTTATCGAGTCCCATAGATAGGATCCCTAAATTACCCAGCACATAAAGCATATCCTGTTGGCTTCCAAGCGACCGGACCATTTCAAGGTTTTTGTGCCAATATAGCTTGGCCTGTTCGATATTACCCTGGCTGTAGGCAACTATGCCGAGTTGCTTGAAACTCCTTGCGATTGCATGTGTATTGTTGCTTTCCTCTGCAAGCGCTAAACTCTGCTCGGCGCAGTCGTGAGCGGACAAATAGTCACCCTGTCGCCAAAAAACATTTCCCAGATTATTCAGCGTATTAGCCATGCCGAGCTTGTTTTCAATGTTTTTGTGAATCTCAAGACTTTGTTGAAGATAGGCTTTTGCCGCTTCGTATTCAGACAAATGGTCAGAGATGGTGCCAAGTGTCGAGAGACTGAATGCAAGTTCGCTCTGGTCATCATGCTGTTGAGCAAGTGCTTTCGCCTCTTCCGCCTGTTCCATGGCTCGTTTATAGTTACCTATTCGTCGGCTCGAAGAAGCAAGTAAATTCAGTAATTTTATACGGCGACGATCATCTGCTGGTAACCTATTCAGCCCCCGTTCTATAAGATCGCGGGCACGTTGAAAGTCGGCCTGTACCTCGACCAGATGCTTGCTAACACTAGGCAGGTAATGAAATTCACGTTCAAGATTACCGGCCTGATGCCAGTGTTCAAGCAATGCTTCATGGTAGTTAATGCTATCAGGATAGATTTCCTCAATCGCTTCCGCGATCTGTCGATGCAACTCAGGTCGAGCCCCCTCATCTAAATGCTGCAGAAGTGCTTCGCGCAGCTTATCATGCGAAAAGCGCCAGGTGTCCTCCCGCACTTCCAATATGGCCGCATCCTGGCAAGTCACCAGCCACTCGTTGAGCCGTATGTCGCCGCGCGTCTTTTCCAAGATAGCTAAGTCAAGCTGGCGGCCTGCTACAGTAGCCAGATTTAGCAACGGGCGATAGGCGGCGGGTACTTTGTCCAAGCGGCGGCGGATGACTTCCTGGACGCCACCGGCAAATACTGAACGTGGCAGCGTCATCTGACCAATATCATTCAACCCGCCCGCGGATTCAGCCAAAGCTCGCACCACTTCTACCAAGAAAAAGACATTGCCTTCTGTTTCCCGGTGGAGCAACTCAATGACTTCTGGACGTGCCCCACCTGCACCTAACATAGACGCGCTCAGCGTCTGGATGGCTGCTGTGTCAAGGCGCTCGAGTTGAAGCTGGAAAACGTCGCCTACCTTGTCAGGCAAATTGGGACTCTCGTCATTGCGGTAGGTACCCAAGACCAAAAGCGGCAAATCCTGAATATGGACAAGCAATACCTTCAGTGGTTCCAGGCTTTCCGATGTCCAATGCAAGTCTTCAAGCAGGATCAATAAGGACTCAGATTGGCGTTTTAACACATCGACGATGGTCAGTTGTAGGCGTTGCTGTCCGGCCTTGCCTTCCAATGTCGGGGCCGGGGGGATATCGCGGTCAAGCAAAATGTCAATATCCGGAATCTCTTTGAGAATCCCAGCCTCTAAGTCAGATAATGCTGTGCTGAGCACAAGCCGTCGCATCACATCACGCCATAACTGTTGAATGACATCCTGCCTCTGACAGGAACTGACCGCCTTTAGTGGTGAGTTTGTCACGAGTATAGCGGATCTGCTCATCGAAGGCGGCGGGCCTGTTAACTACGCTGATGGGGGCTTCGTTCGACATGAGAGCCTCCGTTAACTCCTGATGCTCCCATTATACCTTGCCAATCTTGATGCGATTACCCTGGCGGATCCAAGCGGGTGTATCAGCAGGAGGAGCGATGCAGTTCAATTAGGGGGGATTGGGCGCGCGCAGCGCGGCCGCATCAATAGCGATTCTTGAAACGCAGATGCTGGTCGCCTTCCAGCAGGCGCTTGAGATCGCGATAGCCGGGACCTTTCTCGCCATAGACCCACCACTCGATGTAGTGCTTTTCGCGATAGCGCTTGTACATCATGTCTTTGACTTTCGGCCAGGCGACAGCAAAAGCCTCCGAGTGCAGATTCCGCTTCCGGGCCGCTTCGCGGATGGCCTCCGGCGGTGCGTTGGTCTTGGCGAAAAACTGCCAGCCGGCCGCCCATCCTTGGGCGCCCCAGTCGGTGCTCCCCACGTACATGGGCGTTGGTGAGAAGACCGCAGCATAGCTGGCGCAGTAGTCGTCGGTCAGCATGACGGCCTCATCGACCATGGCCGCGACTTCTTTGCCCAGCCCCATCGTAACCCACGCCGCGGCCAGCGTCATCACGCCACCCGCCACGAAGGCACCGGCCAGTGCGACTTCGCTGGCCGCTAGTTGCAGGAAGCGCTGTCCGATCCACCTGCCGACCCGCTTCTCGTCAATATCAATCGTGAGGATAGCCTTGGCGAAGAACTTCATGACAATGATGCGTCCGTCCGGGGTCGTATACTGATCGCTCTTGTCCTGCAGGGCGAATTCAAGATCGGTTTCAACCAGGCTGATCTCGCTCTTTTCAGCATCCCAGTCGATCAGCGTGAACTTGATTGCGCTGTCGGTGTGCTTGGTTTCCAGGCCAAGGATTGTTACCCCGAGCTTGCCGCCATCCGTGGTCAGCTCCGCCTCGCCTTTAGACGATAGCGTGACCTGGTCGCCTTTGCTGCCCCACTCTTTCCATTTTTTGGTGACTTCGCCTTGGACACCGGCGGCATCAGGACCACTGACCGCACCCCCCCGCGCCTCGGTATCGCTCTCCGGTTGATCCGGCGAGATGATTTCGTACTCCACGCCACCTTCGATCGTGACCGATTTCAGCTCGAAGGGCAGCCGCCCAATCGGCTTGTTGATATCGAACTCCTCGCTGAGGCCCTTGATGGTGTGCTTTTCGCCGGTAGGCATGGCGGCGCGCTGCACAACGTTAGCCGGGGGCGACAGCATCCGGCGCACAGCCCGGTTGCCGATGGAGCGCTGCAGGCTGGTAACCGAACGATGACGTGCCGCGGGTGATAGCCGGCGCAGGCGGTCTGTAAGGTCTTCAGGTGGGGTGGCGGGGCTTGCCAATTCGTTTGGCCGGGAGGGCGCCTGTACCTCATAGGCGCTGGTGTCGGCCGTCTGTGCGGCCGGCTGCTGAACGGGTTGCGGACGTGCGCCTTCGACTTCTTGTTTCATACCGGACATTCCAAGAATCTGCGATGCGGATTGGTAGACGCAGTCGATTCGACGTTACTGGCCGCTGGCGGTCGGGGTTACAATCACAGTACTGCCGCTGTGGTCAGAGAAACGATGCTGTTCGCTGTGTTAGATGGTTATGTTACGAGCTACATGATAGCCGATTTTTGT
>JAADYW010000087.1 GCA_010092845.1 Chloroflexota bacterium | reverse complement strand
CTCTGGTGACGGAGATACGGGCAACATCGGCATTGGCCAGTTCAAGCATATGGTGCGCCGCAATGTACCAATGGTGTATATCATCGAGAACAACGGTGTTTACGGTCTGACAAAAGGCCAGTTCTCGGCGACGGCTGACCTCGACCAGGAGACGAAGTATGCTGGTCACAACGAGTTGCCGCCGATTGACCTGTGCCTGGAGGCGCTAGCGGCAGATTGCTCCTTTGTGGCGCGTTCCTTCTCTGGCGATGCCAAGCAGGTCCAGGCGCTCTTGAAAGCTGCGCTAGTCCATCGCGGAACAGCTGTGATTGATATCATCAGTCCTTGCGTAACCTTTAACGATGCCAATAACTCGACCAAGAGCTATAACTGGGGTAAGAACCACCGCGAGGTCTTGAACGAAATCGGCTTTGTACAGACCTATGACGAAATCGAGGTCCAGTACGAGCAAGGTGGTCTACAACCCGTTCAACTGCATGACGGGAGCTGGATCACGCTGAAGAAGCTCGGTGAAGAGCATGATCCTACCGATAAGATCAGCGCCTATCGGGTCCTGGAAGAGGCACAGCGTAACCAGGAGATCATCACTGGGCTGATCTACATTGATGAGGACCGCAAAACCCTGGTTGAGATCGAGCGGCTGCCGGAGACTCCTCTGGTGCACCTGCCCGAAGACCAGATGCGGCCAGCGCGCGACCGGCTCGACGACGCGATGGAGCAGCTTTTCCGCCAGAGTTGAGGACGCGGGTAGCAGTTACAGTTGTGTGCTGAAGAACACTGGCCCCCATCGTGTATTACTCAGGATGGGGGCCGGTTTGAGCTTGAGCTCTTTATCCCCTTCACAACTTAGACTGACTGTGTTACCTCGTGAATGCCCGTCGCGCCACTAGGCCGGCGTGAATTCTCCTCTAGGATCTGCATTTCGCCGTTGCCATCGTAGCAGCGGACCTCGAACGTATGCTCACCGTCTTCAAATGGCCAGTCATAGCGCCAGATTGCCCAGGTGGTATCCGACAGCGATTGCCGTACCTGCCCTTCGACCCACTCTCCGCCATCAACACGGATCTCAACCTTTGAGATGCCACGTGCCCCGGCGTGGGCAATACCGCCTATCGGGATCAATCGATCCTGATCGCGGGTAATAACCGAATCGACGGCGACGGTATCAATCACTGAGGTAGCCCGCATAATCGCGTCGCGATCCCAGCCTTTTTCGACCCAATAGCCTGGGCGCCATTCGCTGATGGCTTCGATGTCGGTGATCCATTTCGGTTGTTTCATCCCATAGCGATCAGGTATGTAGATCCGCAAGGGAAAGCCGTGTTTGACGCGCAGCTCCTCGCCGTCCCAGCCATAGGTTAGCATGATGCGTTCATCATCTTCGATCAGCTCGCGAGAGACGATCTCAAAGAAACCATCTGCTGATGAGATGAGGAAGTGAGTGGCGTCCTCTGTCGGGCGTACCGCTTCGAGGATCTTCTGCATGCTCACGCCAGTCCAGCCCGTGGTGCTGATCAGATCACCGGCAATCCGGTTCGAAATGCACGAGAGCGTGACATACTGGTACATCGGCTCATAGTTATTCTTCAGATCATCAAGCGTGAATTCCATCTCGCGCTCGACCAACCCCGAAACGGTGAGCCGCCATCGTTGTCCGTCCACCTCGGGTGGGTTGCGAGAGTTGATATCAATCCGGTAGTGGTCTTCCAGGGGGGTGTATTCTGGCCGTGTACCCGGGGCGGGCATGACGCCCGCATTCGCATTGGGGAAATTCTGGAAATCGAAGTCCTGTTCAAGGGATACAACCCGTTCTTGTTCGGTGAATAACTCGCCCAGGCCAACGCCGATTACCGTGATGGTGGCGCTGGCGCCTCCCAGTCGGATTAGGAACTGCCGGCGATTGATGCGTTCAATGGTAGTGCCGCTAGCTTTCTCCGGGGCGGTGCTCGCCGGGCTGGTGCGCACGGGCGTTTCTTCAGGTGTGACTTCGGTGCCGACCGTGGTGCTGATGCTACCCACCTCCACGTCAGACGCTGTTGTCTTGGGCTGAGCGAAGGCCCGCTGTAGGACGACTTGGAATGCAATTCCCCAGGCAGCTATCATACCGACGATCCAGGTACTGCGTGCTAGCAGCGTTGGGCCGTCATAGAAGGGATTGTTTCCGGTCAGGATGTAATCGCTAACGATTGCCATAGGCGTGGCGATGGCCAGGCCAAATCCGAGGCCGGAAGCCAGTTGCCACCGCCAGTTGCCAGGCAGTCGTTGGTAGACATACATTCCGTAGGCGACACCGGCGACGGTGCAAATCCCCATGAACAGCCCGACTGCCATCAGGGTTTCCATTAGCTTGGCCGTTTCGTCAACGCGACCCAGGCCCAGCCAGACGATGAGGTCTACCATCGTGTCGATGCCGAAGGTGATCAGCCCACCGGGAAGATTGCGAATAAGCCAATCCATAAGATTGGTGGGTAGGAAGGGCAAGTCTGCTGCTTGCTCACCAAGATAGAATAGTGCACTGAGTGGCGCTGAGAGCAGGATACCGATCAGTGGAAGTGTCCAGTTGGTTTGCTGTGGAGTCTCTGGCATAGTATTCTGAGTCTCTTTCGGCTAGCGCAGAACAGAAGCTATTTTCTATCCAGCGTAGCCACCAAATCTAACAAAAGGATTAACGAGACCTGCGCACGGGCAATCTTTAGAAGATACTCATCTGGCTATGCCGAGAGGGTAAGGACTTCGCTAGGTAACTTATGACCTGTTCACGTTTGTTGTCTGTACAGAAAATGAAAGCGAGGTCTTCCACTGTAATATAGTTCCTTCCTATTCGTGTTTTTCGGGATAATTTGGTATGGTCAGGTTTGTGTTTAATCCACAAGCCGCATACGCGGGTTTGTGTTAATATTCAATTGTGCAGACAAATAGTAATGCATCGAAATTAAGGGAGGTCTTTCACATGACAAAGACTGGTGAGCACGTCCGCAGTTCAGTTGGGCTGGACACCGTTGGGCTGGGCGACGTCGCAGAAGTCTACTGGAATCTTTCGCCAGCGGAATACTACGAGCATGCTGTCCGCAACGGCGAAGGTGTTATCACCGACGCCGGGGCCCTTCGAGTTCTGACTGGCCAATATACCGGACGTTCGCCAAAAGATAAGTTCATCGTTGATGAGCCGAGTATTCATGATGATATTTGGTGGGGTTCCATCAACCAGCCGGTTACCCCTGAGGTGTTCGATCATCTCCATCAGAAGGTACTCAAGCACCTGGCCGAGCGTCGCCTGTATGTAGTGGATGCCTATGCCGGCGCCGACCCCAAACATCGTCTGCCGATCCGAGTGGTCAGCGAAGCCGCCTACCACGGGCTGTTCTCGTGGAATATGTTCCGGCGCCCAACGGACGACGAACTGGCTAACCATCAACCCGAGTTCACTGTTCTGGCTGCGCCTGGCTTGAGTGCTGATCCGGCAACAGAAGGAACCCGCTCGACTGCCTTTATCGGTGTCCATTTCGCCAAGAAGCTCATCATCATCATCGAATCGATGTATTCGGGTGAGGTCAAGAAGGGCATCTTTAGCGTGATGAACTATCTGCTGCCCAAGAAGGGCGTGATGCCGATGCACTGCTCTGCAAACATGGGCGATGAGGGCACGGCGGTCTTCTTTGGCCTGAGTGGTACGGGCAAGACGACACTCTCCGCAGATGCAAGCCGCACCCTGATCGGTGACGATGAGCACGGCTGGAGCGATGACGGTGTCTTTAACTTTGAGGGTGGTTGTTACGCCAAGACCATTAACCTCAGTGCCGAGAAAGAGCCGGAAATCTATGCGACAACCCAGCGTTTTGGTACCATCCTTGAGAATATTCCGCTCGATCCCGCCACACGTCATCCGGATTTTGATGACACGCACTATACCCAGAATACGCGCTGCTCATACCCATTACATTACATTGATAATGCCAGCGACACTGGTTTGGGTGGCCATCCCAAGAACGTGATTTTCCTGACAGCCGATGCATTTGGTGTGCTGCCGCCCATCAGCAAGCTAACCCCTGGCCAGGCGATGTACCACTTCATCAGTGGTTATACCGCCAAACTGGCGGGCACTGAGCGCGGGGTCAACGAGCCGCAGGCGACCTTCAGTGCATGTTTCGGTGCGCCGTTTATGCCGTTGCACCCGACGGCCTATGCAGAGCTGCTTGCCAAGAAGATCGAAGAACATGGGACCAACGTCTGGTTGCTCAATACGGGCTGGACGGGCGGCCCCTTCGGTGTGGGTGAGCGGATGAGCCTGCCTCACACCCGCCGTTTGCTGCATGCTGCGCTTAACGGTGAGCTGGACGGTGTTGAGTTCGTAGAGGAGCTGTTCTTCGGCCTCCAGATTCCCACTTCGGCGCCGGATGTACCTGATGACATCCTTAATCCGCGGGATACCTGGCCCAATAAGGATGATTACGATGCCAAGGCCAAGGACCTGGCGGGTATGTTCAAGAAGAACTTCGAACAATTTGCTGATGAGGCCAGTGAAGAGATCCTGGCAGGTGGTCCCAAGGTCTAGTTCTTCCGTTTGAAATCTGTGCCCACACTGACCAATGTGTTGGTGTGGGCAATTTAGTTTTGGGGCTGGTTCAGCTAGATGGATATCCTGGGCTCCTGTGTTGGGCATACGTTGCCTGGCACGCTCTGGCAACAGGGGGATCAGCAGAGCATTCTTGTTGTTGGGGCAAGCAAGCGGGTATTGAAAGCAAAGGTGCTAATCAGCGGGATGGTGGTGCTCCGTTACGCGATTCCCTATCTTGGGCCAGCGCAGCATGCAGTTGTACCGGCTGTGTTTGTATCTGAGCGAGGGTTGATTCTGAAGTACTGGCAGGTCTGGCGGTTCATCACGCGCAATTATCAGCTCTATCCTCGTGCCGAAGTGCTGGGCTTACGTTCGGACGGCGAAGAGGTCCAGGTCTTCATGCGTGAGTTGGATTTCGGGGCAATACCGCGTGTGCTTGCGTATGAACGGGTAGAAGACCGTATTCCTCTCGCTGAGGTCAATCAACTGATTGTAGAGGATCCTCAGGCTGCACCGGAGTTGCTTGTTGGGTTGTTTCCTGCCTAAACTACTAGGCAATAAGATGTGAAGAAGCTTTGATTGGAAGAAGGAGTAGGGTTTCGTGCAACGGATCCGTGTACTCAGTATTCTTATGCTGCTGCTATCAGGTATCATCGCTGTGGTTCCAGTCTGGGGACAGGAGGGGGGCGTTCGCTACAACTGGGCGCCGCCGCTCAATCAAGGGCAGATGCCAGCGAATGATCCTTTGCTGCCACCGATAGATATTATGCCGGTTTTGCCGCTCGAAGACACGCTTATCCCCGGGACACTGATTTTCAACGTGGAGAGCTTCGGGGAGGAGTACACAACGCTGACGATTACGCTTGATAGCCGTCTTTGGGCATATAACATTACACAGCGCAATGGCCTCACCTCCGTTAGCCCCAATGGCCAATATGGGATCTACACCGTGCCGGACGGAGCGCTGGACGTTATCACCTGCGGTATTCTGGATCTGCTTACGCTGGAAACTGTCGACCGGTTTGAAACCACCGGCGGTTGCCACCAGAGCAGCGTCTATTGGTCACCGGATAGCCAGCGGGTGCTCTTCCAAACACGCACGGAATCGGGCGTCTCCGCATTGGGAATCCGTCATCATGGCGAGACCTTGGTGTATCGTCCCCTCCCGATTGGTAGCGCTGACCTGGGAGATGTGCCGCTCGGTGATAATTTCAACTATTTCGTCAGTGGGTGGCTTTCGGCACAGGTAATCTCGTTTGAGATCGTTAACGAGGGCATCGTGTCCGAGCAATTATATATGTCGCTGGATGACTCTCAATCGGCCTATCCTGTGACCAGCTTGAGTCTGGAAGATGTCAGCAGCCGTTTCGTGCTTTCTTTGCCAGCGCAGCCGGCCGGTGTGCTTGATCGTGGCTATTGGCTGACGGATCTTGTGACCGGCGACCACTTCGAGCTGGCCCCACCGGGCAATATTGCGCGCTACGGTGTTGTTTCGCCTGATGGTTCGGCGGTGGTTTACTGGGCCGCGTCCGAAGGTCCGCTTGGCGCTACCCATCCGTTGCGGCTGGTCATCTATGTGCCGGCGACCGATGAGCAAATCGTTCTGCTGCAATTCGATGGACCTCAAGGCGATATCCTGCGCACGCGACCGGGGCAGCTCGCCTGGAATCCTGAAGGCATCTTCTTTCATATCGAACAGCAACCGGGTACACTCAGCTCCCTTGAAGAGGGTACGTATCGCATCCAGCCAGACGGCAGTGATCTAACGTTTGTAACGCCTGCATTTCTGTGGCGCACGCTGCCACCACAGTAGCTCATCAGTGTTTAGTTGACGATTGCCTGATGGCTCTTGCGCCACCCGCAGCGATCGTCTACACTCGGTGTGTTTGTGTTGTTAACAGGCCTGTATGGCATTCCTTGGAGAGTCCAATGGCGTTTTCGAAAAAGATCCGGTCCCATGCCCGGCGGCTACTGATGCCAGCCCTGATTGCACTGGCATTTATCGCCGGCACGTTGACCAACCATCTTCCATTTGCTGGCGCTGAGCCAGCCAATGATGGTTACCGCAACCAGATTATTGAAATCCTTGAGGGCGGAAGCCCGACCGGTATTTATTCGGTCCCCAATACCAGCGATCCAGATATCGAGCAGGTTGACGTGCTACGCTGGGGTGATCGCGTGATGTGGGACAGCTCGACCGAGCAGAATGACACGGCCGGCAATCGTTGGATCGAAGTGGCCATTGCCGAGGGCGAAAAGGGCTGGATGATTGCCAATGTCGCTGACGTTAACGTGAAGTTGCGCATCAGCAGCGCCACCTATACCACGACAGGTATCGAGGTTGGGGCTACTGTTACGGTGACCGAGCAGGGCGATCAGGCGAACTTCCGCTCTGAGCCTACGGTGATCCCTGGCCGCGAGAACATCCTGCGCTTTGTGGACGCCGGCGAGACATTGCAGGTTGTAGGCGGCCCCTACCAGGCCGAGTACTTCATCTGGTGGCAGTACGAAGACTCTAGCGGCCAGGTCGGCTGGATCGTCGATGTCGAAGGCTGGTTCCAGCCGAACTAGCCCCTCCACAGATTGAAAAAAACAGCTATTGATGCAGGCCACGGCAAGTTCACGGTCCTGCATCTTCGCTTTCACCGGCCGCGCCAGAGAAATGGATCATGACCTCTGCCAGCGACTTCTTGGTGATCTTCGGCACTTGAGCATCCGGCGCTGGATAGCCGACAGGGATAACGACGAATGGCCTTTCATTAGGTGGACGGTTCAAGACCTCGCTGAGGAATCCCATTGGGCTTGGCGTATGTGTCAACGTGGCGAGGCCGGCCAGGTGCAGGCTGGCCAGTAGCATGCCGACCGCTAACCCCACGGACTCGACGGCATAATAGTGCTTGTGCCGCGTTTCTTCGCCTGTTTCAGGATCAAACACCACGCCATAGGCTTGTATAAACACGATAATCAAGTAGGGCGCATCCTCCAGGTGAGGCTTCTGCCAGTTGGTTCCCAGATGAGCAATGGCATCTAGCCATTCCTGGCTCATGCGCCGTTCGTAACTCTCTTTCTCTTCTACCTCGGCAGCTTCACGGATCTGGCGCTTGATGATAGGATCGCTAACAACCACAAAAGTCCAGGGTTGCTGGTTGGCGCCAGAGGGGGCCGTGGTGGCAGTGGCGATGGCATTCTCGATAAGCTCGAAGTCTACGGGGTCGGCTGAGAAATCCCGTACCGTGCGTCGCGTGCGCATGCGAGCCAGAAAATGCCGCGACGCCGCGAGTTGTTCTTCTTCCGTAAGACGTGTGAATTCAAGTGGATGGAAACTGTCAGGGGTACTCATTTTCTACTCTCAGTCATCTGCCGGGGCGTCTTCGGGCATGAAGTCTTGCCATATATCTGTGAGCTGATGTTGCAACGCCGGCAACTCGTCGACAACAGGAACTGCATTGCTGACCACGCGCTGCACGCCAAATTGTAACATCAAACGCAACACGTCATAGCTTGCTAGCGCTGGCAAGGCCGTGACCTGCTCGCTGGCAAGCGCCTGCGCTTCCTTCCACTGAGGGAATCCGTCAAAGGCTTCGGACATCAGGTCGACCGCCTGCGGGTGGCTCGGCAGGCTGCCGGTTGCCGTGTTCCACGCCGCATTATTCTCTGCTTGCAGAAACCATTCGATGAATTGGTAGGCGGCCTGGTTGGCGGCCGGGCCTTGGTCAACGGTACTAATCACCGGGCCGAGGCTCAGGCTAGCGCCATCCCCAGGCAGCGGCACAACCCGCCAGTCGAATGGCTCAGCGAAATTGGCCAGGATTTCGTCGCGCATCAGGGTCAGGCTCGAGGTGCTGCCGAAATATAGTAGCGCACGCCCTTCAGCAAAAGCCGCGAGTCCATCGAGCGGCGCATCCACGGTGATTCCACAGCCCTGGCTCTGTATATCAGCGATCATCTCGACGGTGTTTCGCATCTCCTCGGAATCAACAACCAGCCCGACATCGCTCGAGTAGAGGGTTCCTGCCTGTCGTGCAACCAGGCCTAGTACGATCTCGGCACTGGTGGGCATGACCACACCCCAGGTATTTCCGAAGCGGCCTTGCGACCATCCTCCGGCCTGGCGGAAGGCACAGGCCATCTCAACCAATTGCGCGCCGGTCTGGGGTGGGTCGGTGTAGCCCAGTTCTTCGAGAGCAGTCTGGTTGACATACATCGCAGTGACAAATGTGCGTGTGGGGATACCGATTAGTTTTTCCCTTGCCGGTGTATAGCCGCGCGCGTGCGTGGCTTCGGATATTGACGGGACAGGCGCTAGATCCACAATGACGTTGCTCAGGTCAAAGAGGGCAATATCGTGTGGCCAGGTGATAATCAGGTTGGGTAGCGGGCCAGCATTGGTTAGCTGAAGGAGAACCTGGTCGTGAAGCAAGCCTGTGTCACCGTAGCTCTCGGCTTGCAGGGCCAGGTCTGGTCCGTGCTCAGCGTTAAAGGCCGCGATCAGACCATCCAGGGCAGCTTCGCGTTCTCCCGAATAGGGGTGCCATAATTGCAATCGTGCCGTGTCTGTGTCACTATCTTGGGCATGAAGTCCGGGCGATACGGTGAACACCACGATACCCAGGAGAGTAAGTAATACGAGGGCCGTGCGTTTGGCTGTGTAGTTTGAAATGTTGCTTATCCTGACAACATATTTTTGAGAGCAAACTTCTGTTTGATTATAGTCGATCTGGAGTAGGGTTATGAAGCGATTCTATGCATTTGGTATAGCCACAGTCACACTCCTGTTGGTCGTTGTCTCAGCTGTCTTCGCGGCGACAACCATGCCACCTCAAGACGGGGCTGCGCAGGAAGGGGCTCTGCCCACGGCGACCTATTTGCCAGTAGGCGACGATTTCACGTACACCGTCGAGCAGGTTAGCATGGCGGATGCCCCGATCCTGTTCGATGATCAGGAAGTTGATGGCTTCAGTTTCACTGATTTCTCCTATGTTACACGCTATCCGGCGGGGCTGGATTTTACCGCGACGATTACCCCGCCCGAGGATGTGGAGATTGTCTCGATCAATCTCATCTACCGCTTCCCGGCGGGAACACAAGGCCGGGTCCAGGCTGAACCGACAGCCAACGAAAATGAGTGGAATGCGGTCGCTTTTGACACGCGCGGCCTGCCGCCCTGGATGACGATGGATGTATTCTGGCGGGTGGCTTATGGCGAGACCGGCGTGGCGGAGTCGGATCCGGTAACGGTGCAGTATATTGACCCCACGCGGGAGTGGTGGCGCGTTGAGAGCGAGGATGTAATCGTTTACTGGTTCGATTTTCCCCAGGAAATGGGCGAGGTGCTCGTAACCGCGTTCTATAATGTCCGTGAACGTTATATCAGGACCTTTGGCGATGTGCTGCCTTTCAAGCCGACAGTTGTTATCTTCCCCCCCGGCGATGCAATGGGCGAGTGGCGCCCTGGCGGCCAGATCAATCCGCGGACCACCGGTATGGCCAGCAGTGATACCTACTCGGCGACCTTGCGCGTGCGTGGCCTCGAAATCGAGGAGATCCGTCAGGACTGTATCTGGAACGAAGAGCGTGACCTTGAATGGCAAATGCGCTATACCGCGTCGGTGGCAACCCATGAAGTTGCCCACCTCTACCAGTATGCGTTCTTCGGCGGGCGAGGCCCGACCTGGTGGATTGAGGGCCAGGCAACCTTCCTGGAGCTAGAGATGGGTCCGGTAGACCAGCGGCTGCGCTATCTCGCTGAACTCGGCGAAGACATGCCAACCCTTCAGGGTTCCGGGCCAAGCGGCATGGTCGGTACCCCGGCCATTGATGGCTGCACCCACCTGGGTTACGAGATTGGTGCCTCGTTCATCAACTGGCTGGTGAATACGCAAGGTGGGTATGAAACCCTTGGTGAGATTGTTCAGATACTCAGCACGGGGATCGGTATTGACGAGGCGATTGAGATGGCGACCGGTGTGCCTTTCCTGGAGCTGGAGCGCCAGTGGCGTACCTACATCGGCGTAGCCGCCGAGCCCTATATCCGTCCTACTGAGCCGTTCCGCTTCCCACCGACCGTTACCCCCTTCGGACAATAACGGGTTGACAGTGGCGTCAACTGGATTGGCCTCTAGCGAGTTTCGCTAGGGGCCAGCTTGATTCCCGCCTAAGGCGTGTCGTTGTGCTGATAGCTGCTGAATGGCCACGCGGAGGGATGATCAACCAGCCCTAATTGCACGGGTTTGTTCACCAGATCGGCAATCTTGTTGGACATGGCGTAGAGACTACCCAGAAGCTGGGTATGGTATCCCGACCGCCAGATAAGAAAGCTCGGCTGGGTCCAGGCCGGGTTGAAAAAGGTGATATGGTCCTGCAGGGCTGGGAAAGATTTCCGAATCATCTCGACCAGGACCGCTTCACTCCCGATCTTGAAAGATTTCACCAGAACGTGATACGTCGTTTCCGTAGGGACTTCTACCACGAACTCGACGGAGCGTGGTAGCACAACATGGCCCCATAAGTGCGCTGTATGCAGGTTAGCAGCCTGCTCCAGGATCTCAATGACACGGTAGGCGAGATCTGGTTGCTCCAGCAATGGCGCATCATCAAGGGTGGAGACCATACAGTGAAATCTCCAGGTGTCCTCATAATCATCATAAAACCTCGACATAGTAAATCCTGGGCAAGCATGCGCTTAAGCTCGTATAAACGGGTTATGGCATCAATCGGGCTCAGGCTCTCGACTTCGATATTCTGCAGGGCTTCGATAATCGGATGACGCCGGTCGTCAAATAGCGACACCTGATACTCACTATCCTTTTGGCGATGTTTGAGCGAGAAATCACTGGCCTGGGCCTCTAGCTCCTGGAGGATCTCGTTGGCCCGGTTGACAACGGCTTTCGGTATGCCGGCGAGCTTGGCGACATGAATGCCATAGGATTGGTTGGCCCCGCCAGGCACAACGCGATGCAAAAACACGACGTGATCTCCCTCTTCAGCGACGGCTACATTGTAGTTGTGGACGCGGGGCAGAATCTGCTCTAGCTCAGTTAACTCGTGATAGTGTGTTGCAAATAAGGTCTTGCAGCCCAGCCGCGGGTTGTTATGTAGATACTCAATCACCGCCCGCGCAATCGACATGCCATCGTAGGTGCTGGTGCCACGCCCGATTTCATCCAGGACGACCAGGCTGCGCGGCGTTGCATGGGCCAGGATGGCGGCCGTTTCGGTCATCTCAACCATGAACGTGGATTGCCCACGATAGATTTCATCTTGAGCCCCAACGCGAGCAAAGACGCGATCTACGAGGCCGATTTTCGCCGCGCTGGCGGGGATAAACGAGCCAATCTGAGCCATCAGCACCAGCAGTGCTGTTTGCCGCATATAGACGCTCTTGCCGGACATATTCGGTCCAGTAATGAGGAGAATGCGTTGGTCTTCGTCGAAATAGGTGTCATTGGGCACGAAGCGCTCGGCCTTGAGCATACGCTCCACAACCGGATGACGGCCATCCCGGATGTCAAGGGCGTCTTGCTCGACCAGTATCGGGCGCACATATTGCTCGCGCGATGCTACCTCGGCCAGGGACAGGAAAACATCCAGTTGCGCGAGGGCGCGGGCGATTTCCAGCAGTGTCTTGCTGTGCCGGGCGATGAATCGGCACAGGTCCTGGAATAGCCGAACTTCGATCTCAAGTGCCTGCGCCTCGGCGTTGAGAATCAGGGTCTCGTATTCCTTTAGCTTGGGGGTGATGTAGCGCTCGGCATTGACCAGAGTCTGCTTGCGGAGGTAGTCCTCCGGCACAAATTCGCTGTTCGCGTGTGAGACCTCCAGGTAGTAGCCGAAAACCTTGTTATAGCCAACTTTCAAGCTCTTGATGCCGGTGCGCTCGCGCTCGCGGGCCTCGAGATTATTGACGTAGTCCTTGGCTTCGCGCACGCCGAAATAAACTGCGTCTAGCTCCTCTGAATAGCCCGGCTGAATAACCCCCGTCTGGTTCATCAACGCTGGTGGATCCTCGACGATCGCTGTCTCGATGGCCTCAACCACGCTCGGCAAGGGCTGCAGTCGCTCTACTGTGGAGGAAAATGCAGGTTCGGGGCCCACTAAATCACGGATTGTGGGTACCAGCTTGAGGGTCCCCGTGAGTGCCTGTAG
>JAADYW010000001.1 GCA_010092845.1 Chloroflexota bacterium | reverse complement strand
TGCCACAGCAGGAAATCAAGGGCGCGGTCCTGGGCGTTGCTCGGATACAGCCGGTACTGGTAGGTGCGGATCATCCGCGATTGACCCTTCTGCGCATCGATGTAATGCTTGATTCTAGCACGCGAGAAACTTGGAGGAAAGCGCCATTCCCCACCCCGCTAAGGCAGGGTGTCCCCTGGCGCAAATTCTATGGTCTACCCCCAGTTTGTGTACCATTAGGGAGTGTATAACTAACCAGGAACAATCGCATATGAATCTCTTGCTGCGGCAGTCATCTAGTTGGGACGACATCCCACAAAGCGACAAACTCATGGTGCTCATTGATGAAGTTGGGTATGGGAACCGTACTACTACAAGCCAGAAGAGATACCACCTGCAAAAGATTGGTTGCCGATTACGTGTCAGGATACAAATCTGATTTTCACCGCCTGGGATGTTTCGGAGCCATCGACAACCAATTTGGTTGGATATTGCATCATGCAGCCCTACATAACCTACCCATCTTTTGGTCATGCAGCAGACGAATATGGCGTGACCGCGGCGACTTGTATCTATATCGCCGAATTTGGAATCGCTGAATCAGCACGAGGCAAACGTCTTGGCAGTATCTTATTGGATTTTTCGCAAGCACATTGTCCAGCTGAAACATCTAGTTATCTGGTGCGTACCCTCGTCAAGACTTACGGCACAGACGCGCCAAACCCTGCCGTCCGATTCTACAAGAAAAAGGGCTTCCGTGTTGTCGAACATCATGGGACAGGTGAACCACTCATTGAGATACGCAGCCAACGTCCGCGCCTATTCTTGCGATATGACGTAAGACAACCATAGCCACTTGGCAGAGCCGTTCTATGGGTATCGGCGCGTTCACAAGCAATTGGTGCGCGAAGGCTATGCGGTCGGCGAACGTGCGGTCCGCCGCATCCTCAAAGCATTGGGCGGTAGCCGTAGTGTGGGCCAGGTGAAAGTGCGTACCACTGACAGTCGTCACCACCTGCCGCGCTATCCCAATCGGATCAAAGGCGTGCCACCCAATGCGATCAACCACAACTGGGTGGCTGACATCACGTATGTGCGGCTTCATCGTGACTTTGTCTACCTGGCGGTTATCATGGATGTGTTCACGCAGGCAGTGCGGGGGTGGCATCTGAGCCGCTCACTGGATCGGATGTTGACCCTGACCGCCCTGCAACGCGCCCTCACGTATCGTGTCCCCGTCATCCACCACAATGACCAGGGCTGGCCGTATGCCTGCGATGATTACATCGCGCTACTCAATGCCCATGAGATTCAAATCAGCATGGCGGCGGTGGGTAAGCCGGAAGAACATGGCTATGCTGAGCGTCTGATGCGAACGATCACAGAGGAGGAGGTTGATTTATCGGAATACGAGGATTTTGGGCACGCTTAGCGGTCGATCGGGCCTTTCTTGGCAGCTGTCTATACTCAGCAGCGTATTCACTCTGCGTTGGGCTATCTCACGCCCAGCGAATTCCAGATGCAATGGTTGACACCGCAACCGCAACCAGTGCTAAAATAAGGTACCGCTATTTTGTGTCCAACTTTTTGGGTTCACTACAGAGTGTTTTACAAATGGAAAAAATAAGCGTGCTTGTTGTGGATGATCACGCGATTGTACGTAATGGTATTAACGGATTTCTGCGTCTGCAAGAGGACATTCACGTTGTCGGTGAAGCCGCCTCTGGTCAGGAGGCGGTTAGACTGGTTAAGGACTTCGTGCCGGATATAGTCCTGATGGATTTGGTCATGCCAGACATGGATGGCGTGGAAGCCACGGCGCGTATTCGCGAAATTAGCCCGCGTACACAGGTGGTGGTGTTAACTTCGCATCATGGGGATGAGAATGTCTTTCCCGCAATCCAGGCGGGTGCGCTATCGTATGTTCTGAAGGATATTGCGCCGGAGGATTTGTTAGATGTTGTTCGGGTGGCGGCAAAAGGGGAAGCCAGTTTGAACCCAGCCATCGCAACCCGCATTGTGAAAGCTATGCGTGGCGAGGACAACGACCTTAACCCCTACATCGAACTCACCGAGCGCGAACGAGATGTGTTGCTCCTGATTGCGGATGGAAAAACGAACACGGAAATCGCGGCAAAGTTGGTGCTTAGCATCGGCACCGTCAAGGGTTATGTCAGCAATATTCTCAGCAAGCTCCATCTGAGTGATCGTACCCAAGCCGCGGTCTATGCTTGGCGTGAGGGGCTAAAACGTCGCACCGACTGCTGACCGCCAATCCTATCTCGAGACAGGGCGCAAACCCATCGGTGGGCAGGTTTGTTCAGCCTAGTTATTCGATAGGCTTTATAGAAAAGCCCTGTGGAGACGACAATATGAACATTGGTGTTTTCGGTGCAACCGGAGCCACCGGAAGGCACTTCGTGAAGCTCGCCATCGAAAACGGACATACCCTGCGCGTCCTCGTGCGGACACCCAAAAAGCTCAGCGCACAACCGCAACTGGAAGTCATGGTCGGTGACGCTCGCCATGCAGATCACGTTCGGCAAGTCATTGCGGAAACGGAGGCGGTTTTTTGTGCGCTGGGGAATGGTGCCAGTCCAGCTCAATCTGACATCCGCCAGCAAGGGACTCGCTGTATCGTCGCGGCATTAGCGGATGTACAAGCCAAACCGCATGTCGTGATATTGAGTTCGCTGGGTGTGGGGGACAGCAAACAGCAGATGCGCCTACCTGTGCGCTGGATCGTCCCCTACATTTTGAGACATCCCATTGCTGACCACGCCGCACAAGAATCCATCATCATGCAAAGCGGGCTACCCTGGACGATTCTGCGTCCCACCGCGTTGACAGATGATTCCCCGACTGGCAACCTGCACGTCAGCACACCACCCCAGAAGATCAATGCCCACCCGGGCTTGCCCCGCGCCGATGTTGCGGCATTTGCTTTGCAAACGATTGAAAACCATCAGCACCTACACCAAAGCTTGACCCTCACCACCCCAACACGATAATACGGGCGTTCATCCTCACATCGCTTGTCACCTCATCCCCGCATAGGGATGTTTTTTCTTACACAGTGACAGAACCCTTCCTCAGTCGGATCGAATCCCTATCGCACGGCAGGTGCGCATCATGCAGGCAAGACGTACGCTAAGGGCACAGTCACGGAATGGAGCTGCCATGACGACACGAAAAGCAAATCCGTCTCAAGGAATGAGCAAAGCAACCATCAATCTGGTCGTGGATGCGATCTTGCTGATGGTTGTCGCCGCGACGGTCATCAGTGCATTTGTAGACAAAGCGTGGCATGTCTATTTGGGCTTAGGGACGATTCCCGTATTAGGGCTTCACCTGATCCTGCATTGGGAACTCATCGAAGCATTGCTCAAACGCCTGTGGCAAGGCACGTTTCGTTTTCGGTGGAAATGGCTATTTGACCTGCTCATGCTACTGGTTTTCTTGCCGATGGTCTTTAGCGGGATGATCGTGGCGTTGATCTACGCCCCGCAGGTTTCAGAATTCCACGAATGGTCATTCTATGTATTCACGTCATTGGTCATGATCCACCTTTACACCAGCCGCAAATGGATTCTGCACAAGCTCAGGCGCGGATGGTGCGGGATAACGCACGCATAGTTCAGTCAGTTAATTTGGAGGCACAACCATGTCAGAAAACATCAAGCAAGGCATCAGCCGACGTCGGTTTCTCATCGGAGCCGCCGGGGTAAGCGTGGTCGCTTGCGGCGGGATAGGTTATCTCGGCTTACGTAACCCGTCGATTGATTTCATCGAACAGTCCTATCCATCGACCGCCCCCGATAGCCCTGCGATCCTAGTTGCCTATGGTAGCCAGTTCGGGTCTACGGGTGGGGTGGCGGATGCTATTGCGCAAGCCTTAAACAATAATGGCGCATCGGTTGATGTTCGCCTGCTAGAAAATGCCCGCGATGTTGCCCGCTACAACGCGGTTGTTGTCGGGGCACCAGTTCATACCGATGCATGGATGCCGGACGCGGTTGATTTCGTCAAGCGCCAACGAGCAACCTTACGCAACATCCCCGTAGTCTACTTCTTGACCTGTATGACGCTGGCATTGTCCGACAATGACGACGACATCGCGGTAATAGAGGCAGTCTTCCAAAAGGTGCAGGATGATGTAGACGATGTCCGCCCCATTGAACGCGGTCTGTTTGCGGGCGCGTTGGATTACAGCAAGATGTCACTTGCCATGAACCTCGCCTATCGCTTCTTCTCGGAAGATGACAGCAGTGGCGACTTCCGTGACTTTGACGCGATCCGCACGTGGGCAAACACACTTTATCCGCGCTTGGTTGAGGTCGCCTGATGTTGCGTACACACCGCCGCAAAATCTGGGGCGACCTATGGCACTATCGTGCCCGCACCCTGCTGGTCTCCTTGAGCATCTTCGTGGGCGTGCTGGGCACAGTTACCCTGTTTTCGATGGGGGACATCATCGTCCGACAACTGGAACAGGACGTAGACCCCGACCGGATGGCGATGTTAACCCTTGCCCTCAAGACGGTTGCACCAAATGAGGTAGACAACGACCGCTTTTTGGCAGAGATGCAGGCGCTGCCGGGTGTGACGACCGTTCAAGCCCATACCGAAGTTGAGCTTACATTGGCTGGCAGCGACAACCCGTTCCTCATGCGTGCCTATTCCGAGCCACTGGAGACTTTAGCCCTAGAGCCGCCGCGTCTACTAGCTGGGCGTTATCCGGTAGCCGGAGAGGTTGCGGTGACGCGCTGGTTAGCTGATGCACAGGTACTGAAGCCTGGGGATGAGCTCCGTCTTATCGCCAATGGGGGCGAACATGTGGTGCAGGTATCTGGCATCGTCTTCGCAACCTATGACCGACCCGAACCCGGGCGGCGGGTGGGTATTTTCGCGCCCATCGCCGATGCCCAACGCATCAGCGGACGGGTAGACTACACGGGATTGCTCATTCGTTTCAACGACTTTGCGACAGCCGAAGCCAATGCCCGCCCCTTGGTGGGGCGCTTGGCACGTAACACCCCATACATCCCCGATGGGCAACGCTTGGTCAATCCGGCAGAGAATGCCATTTTGGCGGAAGCCCGTAGCAATAGCCGTGTTTTGGGCATCCTCGCGCTGATTGCCTTGATAGTCTCCGGCTTTTTAGTCGCCAATGTCATCGGATCGATCATCACCGAACAACGGACACAACTCGGTCTGATGAAAACGCTGGGTGCGTCGCAACTAGATTTATTCGGTATCTATCTTGGTGTTGCTTTTTGTTATGGGTTGCTGGGGGCCTTGCCGGGTGTTCTGGTTGCGGTCCCCTTGGGGAGCTATGCCGCCTCTGAAATGAGCAATACACTTGGCACACATGTCGAAGGGTTCCACACCTCACCCACCAGTATCTTTTATGGCGCGGGTGTCGGTTTGCTGGTGCCCCTGATCGCCGCGTTGTTTCCCGTCTGGCAGGGTACGCGCGTTTCGATTCTGTCCGCCATATCCGACCGGGGTATTTCAACACGCTATGGCATCGGGCTGATCGCAAAAATGATTGGAATATTGCCGCTCGGCCCCACACTTCGGCAGAGTCTCCATAATCTCAATCGCAAGAAGGCACGACTTGCCTTCACGATCATCACCATGACCGTGGCGGTGGCGGCGTTTATGGGCATCTTTGCGATTCTCGCGTCCGTGATTGGGCTGATTACCACCGCACTGGATACCATCGGCGCAGACGTAATCATTCAATTGGAAGACCCAGGCGACTACGCGACAGTCGCCACGCTCATACCCCAAGCGGTTGAGGGGGTGGCATCCGTACAACCGGGGAACGAAATCGCTATCCAGATTGAGGGATACAACCCCATCACCAACGTCGGACCAGAAGGTGTTTTTGCCACCGGCTACGATACCCTTGCCGATGTCCCTGCTTATCACCTCACTTTGAAATCTGGCGAATTGTGGAACGCGGATACGCCGCCGGATGGGGTTGTCATCACGCAACGGATGTCCGAAACCTTGGATGTGGACGTGGGCGACACACTCACGATACTGGCGGCGGGTCAACAAGGGGCGTTTCCCATTATTGGCGTTTCCACCTTTCCCTTCGATAGCATCTTCATGGATTGGCGGGTGTTGGCAACATTCGCCGGGTTTGTCCAAGACGATAAGCCGCTCCCCAATGCCGCCCTTCTCATCATGCAAGATGACGCGCTCGACGCTGAGGCGCTGGATGATGCCATCGACCAGATACAACCACATTTAGAAGCGGTGGGCATTCGTGCCCGCTATCAGAACTTTGAGACCCAATCCGCGATTATCCTGTCGCGTGCGGAGATCATTCGCGCACTCTTTACCACCGCCGTGTCCTTCATCGCCATCATTGGCGCGTTGGGACTGCTGGCAACCCTTGCCATCAGCGTTTTCGAACGACAACGCGAAATCGGCATTATGCGTTCTGTCGGCGCGAGTTCGTTCACCATCGCACTGCAATTCTTGACCGAAGGCATGTCCGTCGGCTTATTAGCGTGGTCGCTGGGTGTCCCCCTGAGCTTTGGGTTGAGCCTACTGCTGAGTTCAGCATTGGCATTTGGCGACGAATTTCGCTTTGTCTATCCATTGGATGCCGCCTGGCTGGGTTTACTCGGCATGATTGTCATCACTTTCGTTGCCAGTTTGTACCCCGCGCTGGCAGCCGCTCGCAAATCCGTTTCAGACATTTTACGCTATCAATAAGGAGCAATCTCATGAAAACAGATCGACAACCCGCACACGAGCCTCTATTCCCCCGCGAAACTTTCTTCGCTTGTCTGGCACATGCTTTGGGTCCCATCATGATGATCGTCGACTGGAGCAACAAGGGTCCGCAATCCATCCCTTTCCTCATCGCGACGGCGGCAATCTACCTCTACTTTCGGGATAAGTCGGACTTCGTCAAACATCATGCCCGCCAAGCATTAGCGTTGCAATTACTCGGTACGCTAGGCTGGCTCATTCTCATTACTGCCGGCACGGCAATCTGGCTCATCTTGCTAATTGTGTCGGTTATTGCGATCCTTGTTTTGGTCGGTTTGGTTTTGGTGCCAGTTGTCATTTTGAGCTATCCATTCTTTGTGCTGGCTTCTTTGAGCCTGCCATTGAGTATCATTGTTCTAGGCAGTATCGCGGCGTGGCAGACTGCCAACGGGCACGACTTCGACTATCCCGTGCTAGCACGCTTGCTAGATCGCTATTTGGGGGTCGCCTATGTGCGTGCTGATATAACTGAAAGTTAGAGAAGTGGCGGGGATATGAGACCCTTACCGAGAGTACGTGGTTTACAAGGCAATTTGACACTCAGCTATACCTACATCACGGCGATGGCGTTGCTCATCGCCGAAGTGGTGGGGTTGTTGGTCTTTCAGCAGTGGGCACCCACCCGTGTTTTTCAAGCGGAACCGGATGTCGCCACGATGGATAGGCTGGCAAGCGAAGCCGCGACTCATATGCAACCGATCGATCACGATGGGCTTGAGATGTGGCTAGCAGACTTGCAGATTCCGGTGCTCAATTTCATTGATGCCGAAGACTGGTTACAAGCCAATTTGGGACGGTTCCCGGCGCGAGACCGACAAACGCTGTTGGTTGCAACTATGGAGGATGGTGTTTTGGCGGCAACACCTGCTGATAGCCCCTATGCCAACGTCAGCGATATTAGCCGCCTGCCTGGACGCCTAGACCAAAGCATGTTCGCCGATGTCCCTATCCAGCCCGGCGGCAATGCCGTGAGTTTTCGCCGCCGCGATGCCTCCGTCATGGTCGTGCCTATTCAGCGTGACGACGAAACCCTGTTGGGTTTGCTCATCCTCATCACCGATCTCACAACAGAGCCGCCCTCCCCCCTGAGCGTTTTGCTGTTGATTGGCGGAAGTCTGGTACTCTTTGCTATTCTGGCGGCGGGGATTGGGACGGTATTTGGTTACTTCACTGCACGGCGTTTGACGCACCGCCTGGCTCATCTCGTCAGTGCCACATCTGCTTGGGGACAAGGGGACTTTTCACCGCATATTGATGACTCGGGTGAGGACGAAATTCAACAACTAGCGCATCATCTCACCGAACTCGCGTCCCAACTCCAAGCGTTGCTGGCGCGGCGCGAAGACTGGGCGGCGACCGAGACGCGCCATCATCTGGCACGCGAGTTGCACGATAGTGTGAAACAGCAGGTGTTTGCCATCCGCATGCATCTGAGTTCGGCACAAATACTCACTGCGAATGTCCCGCAAGAAGCGACTGAACACATCACGGATGCGCGTCAGTTGGCGGGAGAGGCTCAGGGTGAACTCACCAAGATCATCTCGATTCTACGCTCAGAAAGTGATGCCCTATTCTCGCTGAGGACGGTCAAAGAATTCCTAGAACGCTGGGCCGAAGAAACGGGCATTGCCTTAGAGGTGACCCTACCAGAGGCGATTCAGCTGGGTGAAGTGCCCGCGCAACATCTACACCGAATTATTCAGGAAGCGCTGGCGAACATACGCAAGCACAGCCATGCCAGTCAAGCGAGTGTCTTGCTAAAGGTAGAAGGCGATCACCGTTTAACACTTGTCATACATGATAATGGGCAGGGGTTTTCAGTTGATCGTGCTTCGGCGGGTTTCGGGCTGCAATCGATGCGTGAGCGGTCGGCGTTGCTGGGTGGTAAACTGTCGATCATCAGTGGAAACGATGGCACACGCATCGCACTTTCCATCCCCGCGCAACCTACGATCTCGAGGGAAACTCATTCTACCTCAATAATGTAGCTTTAGTATGGGTTCACTACAATGACTATCCAGATGATGCTTATGAATATGGTGAATTGCTGACCACAATTAGCTACTAGAATGATTTCTGAGAAAAAAGAAGCGGCGCTCGCGCACCGCTTCAGCATGGGGAGAACTGCGTGGTAGTTAGAAGGGGATATCGCCGGGGTTGTCGTCGCTGTAGATGCTGGCCTGCGGGCTATCGTCCCGCGAAATCCACGCGCTGGGACGCAAAAATTCCGCAGGTGACTGGAGCAGCGAACCCTTCTCCACGCACTGCTGTGCGACGCTGCTCAGATTCCCCCAGCAGTTCACACACACCCATAAGGTCTGCTGTTTGCCGCTGCTGGTCTTGCGGTTGACCGCCAGGCTGAAGCTCGCCACACGCTATTCACCGACTTCCTTCAGGAGGGGTGTGCTGCCGACGTACCCGGTCAAGTTCAAACTCATGCTGCTGCCCATCGTAACCTCCAGATTTGATCTGCGTTTTCGTTTCATCGCCTGCTGGCGAATCCTGACCTCGCCCACGATGGCACCGGCAGCCGCATCCAGCAGCCCGTATCCCAACCTACTCCCCCGGCCGCAGCCGCAACGCTTCGCGCAGGCGGCGGCTGAGGCGGACCGTCACCCGGGTGTGGGCCGCCGGCGCGGGGACCAACGCCCCCGCCGGTGTGCGCAGCTGACCGCTCGCCGCGCGCTGCACCCGTACCGTCTGCAGGATCAGGAAAACGAAGAGATTCAAAACCAGGTCAAGTCACCGGCGACGCGGTTTTTCGTCAAGGTGTTTCTGAAGAAATTCGCTGCGCCGGGGATCGACGCTGAACTGAGGAAGAAGGGTGGCAAATCTGTCGCC